>JBBKWN010000031.1:0-38800 GCA_037968955.1 Rheinheimera sp.
GGATCACAATCATCAACAACCAATATTTTTTTATTTTTATAAAATTTAGGCATAAACGTCATTACTGCCTTAATGAATCAGAACAAGGAAACGGCGGCTTCATGTGACAACACGTGAAACGTGTTAAAACTACTATAGTAACACGATAAAAATTGAGCAACTGTTTGGCAGGAATTCAACATTCACGCGCATTATTTGTTGTAATATTCCTACAAATAAATAGAATCAACGGCAATTTCAGCATTATGCTGACCAATAAATGGTAATAAAACAATATGAGCACATTATTAGCCCAACTGAAAGCAGTGACCACTGTGGTGGTGGATAGCGGCGATTTAAACGCCATTGAACAATTCCGTCCGGTCGATGCGACAACCAACCCGTCACTCTTACTCAATGCCAGTCAATTAGAATTCGCAAAGCCATTGTTAGCACAAGCGGCAGCGTATGCTAAAGCAAAAACAAGTGACAAAACCGCGCAGCTCAGCCTAGCTTCAGATAAATTTGCCGTCGATGTAGGGACTGCGATTAGTAAACTGGTGCCGGGCCGGGTCTCGACAGAAGTGGATGCTCGTTTAAGTTTTGACACCCAATCGAGCATTAATAAAGCGCTGCAACTTGTTGCTATGTATCAAGAGAATGGTATTGGAAAAGATAAAATCCTTATTAAAATCGCCTCCACTTGGGAAGGTATTCAAGCCGCTCGCGTACTGGAACAACAAGGTATTCAGTGCAATTTAACGCTGCTGTTTCACATGTGCCAGGCGCGTGCTTGTGCTGAAGCCGGTGTGTTTTTGATTTCTCCTTTTGTCGGCCGCATTCTGGACTGGTACAAAGCAACTACTGGTCAAAGTTACGATGCTGAATCCGATCCGGGCGTGATTTCAGTGCGTGAAATTTACCGTTATTTTAAACAACATGGTCACTCGACCATTGTGATGGGCGCCAGCTTTCGCAATATCGGCGAAGTATTGGCACTGGCCGGTTGCGACCGCTTAACCATTGCTCCGACATTGTTGGACGAGCTCGACAAACAAACTGGCGAATTAACGGTACACCTCACCGACCTTGGCGCAACAACCGCTAAACCTAACAGCTTGAACGAAGCTGAATTCCGTTGGGCACTCAATGAAGATGCCATGGCGACCGAAAAACTAGCAGAAGGCATTCGTAAATTTGCGATTGACCAACGTAAACTGGAACAAGTGATTAGTCAGGCGCTGCAATAAGCCGCTCCAGGCACCACTGATCACACAAGGAGTTTGATATGTCGTCTGCCATCTGGCGTGAGCTGGCGCAACTTGCGAAACAACCGTTAAATCTACGACAAGAGTTCGCGGCCGATCCAAAGCGTGCGCAGCGTTATGCGCTGAATGCTTGTGGTATTGAGTTAGATTATTCAAAAAATCTAATCAATGGCGAAATTTGGCAACACTTGTTGGGGTTAGCGCAGAGCAGTGAGCTAACCGAAAAGCGGGCGCAGATGTTCGCCGGTGAAAAAATAAACACCTCTGAACAACGTAGTGTTTGGCATACCGCACTGCGCGCGCCACTTTCGGCCAATCTAACGTTGGATGATGCCGATATCAGCGCTGAAATCAGTGCTTGTCATGCACAGATGTTTACACTGGTCGAGCAGCTAAATAGCCTACAATATTCTGGGTATACCGGCGAACCTATCACCGATCTAATCTGGATTGGCATCGGCGGTTCGTTACTGGGCCCGCAAATGGCGGTTGAAGCGCTCACCCCGCATAACATTAGTCCGCTACAAATACACTTCGCCGGCAATATTGATGGCGCCGTGGTGAGCGATGTGGTGAAAGGCTTAGATCCAGCCACCACACTGGTGTTTGTCGCATCGAAATCTTTTGGCACGGAAGAGACCAAGCAAAATGCGTTGGCAATCCGTCAATGGTTCAGCGACAACGGCGCCGACCAAGCGGCAATAGCGCGCCATTTTTGGGCAACGTCATCTAACATTCAAGCCGCGGCAGAGTTTGGTATTGAAAGTGACCATATTCTGCCGATGTGGGATTGGGTCGGTGGCCGGTATTCATTATGGTCAGCGATTGGTTTTCCGCTGTGCTTAATGCTCGGAACAGTGCAATTTAATCAGTTGTTGGCAGGTGCCCACGCCATGGACCAGCATTTTTTGCAGGCGCCATTGGCAGAAAATATGCCGGTGATCCTGGCCTTGTTGGGCGTTTGGTATATCAATGGTTTAGGTTGCCAAACTCAGGCTTTGCTGCCGTATAGCCATTATCTGCGCTTGTTACCTTCTTATGTACAACAGTTGGACATGGAAAGTAACGGCAAAGGGGTGGATATCAGCGGTGCTGCGCTCACGCCAGCCACGGCACCGGTGATCTGGGGTGATGCCGGTACCAACGGCCAGCATGCTTATCATCAGTTATTACATCAAAGCGCGCTGGCGGTGCCTGCTGATTTTATTCTGCCGATTAAACCAGCACATGATTTGCAAGATCATCATCATCGGTTAGCTGCCCACTGTTTTGCCCAAACTCAGGCCCTGATGCAAGGCAAAACTTTAGATGAAGCAACCGAAGAAGTTTTAGCCACCGGCGCTACTGCAGCGCAAGCAGCAACGCTTGCGCCACACAAAGTATCGCCTGGCAATAAACCTAGCAATACCCTGTTATTACCAGAATTGTCACCTTATTATCTGGGCGCTTTATTGGCTTTGTATGAACATAAAGTCTTTGTGCAAGGTGTACTTTGGAATATCAATTCCTTTGACCAGTGGGGGGTAGAGCTTGGCAAACAACTTTCGACCCCAATTTATCAGGTATTGTCGGGGCAGCAGCAACATCCGTTTGATCAGTCTACCGAGCGGTTAATTCAGCTGTTTAGACAGGCTTGTACAAATAGCTGAGCGTAAATTTTTAGCGCTATGGCTCGCGTGTGATTGATTTAACTAGGTATGAATAACTGAAGGCCAGCGTGATGCTGGCCTTTTTATTGTTGCTGAAAAGACACTGCTGGCGCCCAACAGCGCCATTTGATCCGGCTTAATGTCGACTGTGCAGCGCTGGTCTGGGACCGGCGCTTGCAGCTGCAGGTTGCGCGGCTGACTTCTGCACAGCTTGCTCTGACACGCTACTGTGTCGAAGCTGCGGCTGGCTATGTTGCTGGCTATGCTGTTGTAACAACGGGTACTGGTCGCGGAATAACGATGGATGATACCGCTGCCATCCCTTTGGAGTATCCAGCCGAGCCACCAAATCTGACATAAACTGGGCATATTCACCGCCAAAATTAGCAATAATCTGCTGCTCCAGTTTGGAGACACAAGCCTGATCGGCTTTTTTCAAGCATGCTGCCAGCTGCAGATGGCTTGCCCGCTGTTGAGTGTTTAAGAAATAATGCACTGAATAACTCCAGTGATACGCCAAATCTAAATTGGCATAAGTGGCCTTAAAAATAGTGGCTAAATCAGGTCTTTCCGCTGCAGCTGTCTTTAAAAATACCGCAAATCCACGCGGAAACTCCTCGCCCCAGGCGACCCATTCCGCCAACCCCTCACCCCACCAAACACCAGCCACTTGACTGGAAGTGGAATAGTCTCCGGCCGCAATAAAACGTCCTTCCAGATAATGGACAAACTCATGTTCCAGATTCCAGACCCACCAACGATCATTGACAACCCGCTGGTACGCCAGATAACGCGCTTGATTTTCTGCAGCTGTCGGATTGCCTTCCAGGTAAATCCCGCCATTGTTCGTATCCACGTCAAACAACACCCCAGCATAGTCCTGATAATGTTGTGAGCTGTTAAACACCACTGCTTCCAGCGAAGCATTAAGATCGCCCGGCAATGGCTGATTGGCCGTTTGCATCCAGTCATGAAAACGCGTGGCAGTGCTTTCCAACGCGCTACATAACTGCGTCAGCTGTGGTGCGGTAATTTGGTCATAGACAAAAGTCACAGTTTGCGGGCAAGTAAGTTGATTCGGCAAGACTTGGGCGATAGACACTTCGCGACAAATATCAGCAAATTCATTATTACAACGACTTTTAGCAAGTTCTGGATCCTGACGACCCAATGTATTTACGACAAAGTCTTTATAAAAATACAGCTTAATGCGCTCAAGCTGTTGCTCATCAACACCACCGACACCGGCTCGAATAAGTGCCGCCGTGTTCGCGACGACCGCTTCGTGCTGTGTCGTATCGCTGGCAAACCATAGTGACTTCGCCATCAGCAGCTGGAAGTTGAGTATCCAGCTGTGATTGGAATCATTCACATCCAACAATGGTAGATGCTGTGCAAATTGCTGTTGTAATTGCTGCAGTTGTTGCGAAAGCCGCTCGTCGATGCGAGTATTTTCGGTGAGATAAATCCCATAAAGTAAACGATCTTGCATATTCATCTGATCCGAAAAGGTCAGTTTCCATTGATAATCAGCTTGCTCAAATGGTTGTCGCAACATCTGCTGCAATACCAGCCGGCTACTTTCAACCAGTTTAATCATTCGATCGGGACGACTCTTAAAATACTGCAAGACATAACCTGAATCGAACAACGCCGATTGCAACTGCAAACCGGCAGTTGAATTACTGAAGAACCCATCCATCCGGCTCAGGCCATACAACATGGTTTCCAGCATGGTATGCCACTGAGCATCGCCGTGATCCAGAGTATGAAAATAAGCAGCGCGCAGGTAATAAGCCAACTGACCTATCTGCTGATCCGTGGCGTTATTTTTCCGTATCAGTACATCCAATGCCTTTAGCGCATCTAATTTCGTCTGTTCACTAAAATCAGCAATTTCAGTAAATGGATTAAGCCCTTGTAAAATGGGAGCCAAACTAGCTGGAAAATCAGCTGCACTTTGCCATTCCGGCGCCAGTGCCGCTTTCGAGTCGGGCTGATGGTCTAAAAAAGCCGGATGACTGAAATCCAGCTCAATCCGCACCAATGCAAAGGTCCCGTCAGGCAATTGCTGTTGTAGTACAAAACGATCGGTTGTGGGCGCAGTTTGCTCAGCGGTTGGCGTGTAAACAAAAACGCCATCCGCGACTGTCACCTTCCCAAAACGGGCTGGCGCCATGACTTCAAGCTGCTGAGCGCGCAGTTGGCCCCCTGCGACAAGCTCTGCCGACTGATAAATCACCCCGCTCACCGGTTGTCCCCAGCGGGCATATTTTAAATAGCTGCTCTGACGCAATTCTGCTTTAGTCGCATTCACATGCACGGTCATCGCGGCAGGCTGCGAGTACAATTCGCCATCAAATGCCCTGAAACTAAAGGTTTGAGTCCCGCTATTTATCGGTGAAATGAACCTGAACTGACCATTTTGTTGCAATAATAGCTCGCCAGCCGCGGGGGCCTGCACCAGCTCATACTGCAGAGCATCACCATCCATATCGGCCGCCAGCAGTGACCCAAGCAATAGATGATCGACTGCCACGTCCAGAATTTGTGACTGCGCCATCGGAGCTGTATTGATATAAGGCGTCAAATTCATCGTGATCACAGCAGACGCACTTAGCAGACCATCCGTCACCGCAACTTCAAACCGCAGCTGATCCACCGTGATATTTCGCTCGACATTCAACACAAAGCGACCATCGTCCTGCAACTCTAAGCTCCCGGCCGCTGGCTGCTGCACCAAACGAAATGTGAGCGGATCAGTGTCAGCATCAGTAGCCTGCAACTGTCCGCGCAGCGTGGAACCTTTTGCAAGGCTGAAACTTTGCGCCGCGATCTGTGGCGCCACATTACTGCCTTCTAACAACGTAATTTCAACTTTGGCTGTTGTGCTGGATGTTTGGCTACTCACAACATAAAACTCAAAACTATCTTGCTGGGCAGTGCTGTTTTTTGCTGCGATATAGCTGAAGCTGCCGTCGGGTTTTACATCAAGCTGACCTACAACAGGCTTTTTCCAAATCACTATGCTCGCTTGTTCTGTGGTCGCATTTAGAAATTTTAACTGCCCTTGAAAAATTTTACCTTTGACCGCCTGAAACTGACTGGCAATCGGCACCATAGTGCCCGTCGGAGCCATAATTTCGACCTTGACCAGGGCGGCTTCGGATTGATGCTGTCCATCATCCACCAGAAAACTAAACTGCAATTCTGTTGCTACGGGAATAGCAGGCACATCAAGGGTAAACTGGCCGTCATTTCCCAACTGCAAACGACCAAATGCCGGACCACTGACGAGGCTAAATTTTAGCGGGATCTGTTCTGGATCTATGCCTTTCAGCTGGCCGGTTAAAGTCCTGCCGCTTTGCGCCTGAAGATTCTGTGCCTGTGCTGTGGGGGGTAAATTTACTGTAACGGATCCTTGATCGCCAACACTATTGCTACTGTCACCGCCACCGCCACCGCCACAAGCTAAAAGTTGTAACGACAGTAGCACCAACAACAGCTTTTTTATCACAAAGTACATTTCTATTTTCTCTGACAAAGGGTGGTCGATACTACAGAAAGGGGCAGCTCCTAACAACATTGAAAATGTAAACAATTAACACAACTCAATGTTTAATCTACGTTTATGTCATGGCGGAGTCGTTTTTATACACAATTCAATGTTAATTTTTGCTGATGTTGGCAATTTCTGGCGACCCTATTCAACACAAGGGGAGTGTATTTATCGCCAATTGTTCATTTTTACTTCATCTTTTCGTCATCTAGCTATTTTATTTTGTCACAAAGTGTGTTATCAATTTTGGCGAAAATAACAACAACTCAGCGAGGTGCAGTATGGAAAGCTTTGAGGACTTACTGAACATGTTGGAGCGCCCAGCCGCAAAAAGCAGTCGCGCGGTGAAGCGTAAATGGCGCGAAATTGAGGCCATCAAAGAACGGCAGCGATTACGCAAAGAGCTTGAAGAGATTGACTTTAACTTCGACGACAACCTGATTGAACAGCTGATGTAAACATTAAAAGCCCTCCCTTCCTCGGTGGGCTTTTTAGTTTCTACGGCGATTCAACGCGATCATAAGGACTGCGACGTCGCGTGGCGGTCCTTATATTTTGAATTTTTTGTTGTTTATTTTCACAAGGACGACACCACAAGGACGACACATTTAGTTGTGTTGAGTGAGCGCTCAGCCATCAGCCTTTACACCTGCCATTGAATAGCCGTTTTACCCTGTGCCTGTAACCACTGATTCGCTGCCATAAAATGGCCGCAACCTAAAAACCCACGATGCGCCGATAACGGTGACGGGTGTGGCGCTGTTAAAATATGATGCTTTGTACTATCAATCAGCTTTTGTTTTTTCATTGCATGTGCGCCCCACAATAAAAAGACCACAGGCTCAGATTTGTCGCTGATCGCACGAATAACGTGATCGGTAAATGACTCCCAACCCAAGTGCCGATGCGAATTAGGCTGGTTCGCCACCACCGTCAACACGGTATTGAGCAGCAGCACGCCTTGTGTCGCCCAACCTTCCAAGCAGCCATGTTTAGGCATTTGAAAATCTGGATACTCCAAGGCTAGCTCTTTATACATATTGCGCAGCGAAGGTGGGATGGCCACACCAGGGCGCACCGAAAAAGACAAACCATGCGCCTGATTTGGTCCGTGATAGGGATCTTGACCAATAATGACCACTTTAAGCTGGGCAAAATCGGTTAGTTTAAAGGCCGAAAACACGTCCGCTTCTGGTGGATAAATCACTTCCCCAGCGGCACGAGCTTGCTTCACAGCTTCGATGGTTTGTTGAAAATAAGGCTGAGATTTTTCAGCCCCTATCACATGCTGCCAACTTAAATGCACGATCAGTTTCCTGTAAGCAAAGTCGCTATTTTTCCAGCGACAGCAGAACTTTGCGCAATTCTACAAAATCCGCCGCCATATCAACAGCTAAACTTGTCTCACCAGCCACCGCAGCCAACGCCGGTGGTAAAGCGATAGGATTGCCTAGAATATTTTCAACCTGCTCTTTAAATTTGGCGGGGTGCGCTGTGCCTAAGAAAATACCAAATTCGCCCGGTTGCAATTCGCGTTTTAACGCGCGATACGCGACAGCGGCATGTGGTTCACTTAAATAACCGAGCTGGGCGAGTTGGCGCATTGATAGCTGGGTATCTTCTTCATCGACCATGGCGGTGACTAAATCACTGCGTTTGATCACCCCTTGCGCTAGTAAATCTTCCACCCGCGGCCAGTTATTCGGCGCACTGACGTCCATGGCGTTCGATAACGTGGCCACAGTCGGGTTGACTTGCCAGTCGCCACTTTGCCAATAACGAGGCACCGTGTCATTGGCATTGGTCGCCGCGATCATCCGCTTAATAGGCAATCCTAGAACCTTGGCAATCAAACCTGCAGTCAAATTGCCAAAGTTGCCACTTGGCACCGAAATGACGATATTGTCACGCTTTGGTGCAGGCACCTGCGCCACAGCTTCAAAGTAATAACAGATTTGCGCAAACAAACGACTGATATTAATAGAATTTGCAGAATTAATATTTAGCCTTTTGACCAATTCACGGTCATTAAACACCTCTTTGACTAACGCTTGGCATTGGTCAAAATCACCATCCACCGCCAAGGTATGAATATTCTTGCCCAAAGTGGTGAACAGTTTCTCCTGCAGGATGCTAATTTTTCCTTTGGGAAATAAAATCACCACCTGTGCACCAGGTCGCTGATAAAAAGCATGCGCCACAGCGGCGCCAGTATCACCCGACGTTGCGGTGACAATAGTGGTATGCGTCACACCAGAGCGTTGCTGCGACGCCATTAAGGCGCGAGCCATAAAACGGCCACCAAAGTCTTTAAAAGCTAATGTTGGCCCGTGAAATAGCTCCAAGCAGGCGACATCTTCCGTCACGGCGGCAAGGGGAGCACCAAAAGCAAAAGCTTCGGCCACCAGTGCCGACAATTCCGCTTGCGGCAACTCATCGCCAATCAACGCCTGTAAAATAGCGGCGCTGCGCTGGGCAAAAGGCTGCGCCAACAATGCACCGACGTCCAACTTTGGCCAACTGTCGGGGAAAAACAAGCCTTGTTGTTCACCCAAACCAATGCTGACCGCTTCTAAAAAACTCACTTTTTGCGACGGAACTTTGATATTTCGTAACTGCATTTCACTTCATCCTGTGTAATTTTTTAGGCTAAAACCCGGGCACCGGCAGTTGCCAAAGAACAGATCTGGGTCATTGCATCCTGATTTTTTTCATAATGATGGCGAAAATAAGCCGCTGCAAACTGTGCTTGCTGGTCGTTCTGACAGATGGCAAATAACGTAGGCCCAGCACCAGAAATTCCAACATGGCCAATGCCTTCAGCCATTAATGCAGTGCGGATCGGCACAAGTTCCGGGATCAGCGCCAATCTGGCAGGCTCTGCCACTAAATCTTGCAATGCGGCAAAAGCTTCTGTTTCGTCCTGACAATACAAGGCACTGACAAACCGCGACAACATATTGGCAAAGCGAATACTGTGTTTTAGGCTCAGCATTTGCGGCAACACTTCCCGTGCCGCTTTGGTCGAAAGTACTGTCCCCGGATAACAAAGCACCACTTGCCAATGCGCAAACCATGGCAAAGGCCGGTATAACAGCGGGCTTTCCGGTAACATCAACAATAATCCACCGTATAACGATGGCGCGACATTATCGTAATGCACCGCCCCGCTTACGCCGCCTTCACATTCGGCGGTCAGTTGCAGCAGTTCAAAATCAGACAAAGGTTTACCGAAATAATCGTTAAAGGCATAACAAGCCACCACAATAGAGCAGGCACTGGAACCTAAACCGCTACCAACCGGTAAATGTTTTTTCAGATGCAGCGCCAGCCTTGGCAGTGTTTTCCCCACTTTTTCCTCAAAGGCATAAAAACATTTGATCACCAGATTATCTGCCACATCACCCGGTAGCTGATGCACGTAACGGCCACTCAGCCGCAGCGATAACTGTGCTGCTTCGCCTTCAATCACCAGCTCATCGCCGAATAACTCACCATTTTTCGGCGCAAAAGCGGCGCCAAGCAAGTCAAATCCAACCGAAAAATTGCCGGTTGATGCCGGTGCAAAATACGACTTCATCGTTACATCTCCTGCTGCCAGCCAAGGGTGCGCATCACATCACCAAAGACTCCGGCTGCCGTGACCGCAGCCCCGGCGCCATAACCACGCAATACAAACGGGATTGGCTGGTAATAACGGGTGTGGATCGCCAGCGCGTTTTCGCCATCTTTCACTTTTGCCAGCGGATGATCACTACTCAGCGCTTTGACCGATACTTTGCATTTACCTTGTTCGATTTCGCCGATATACCGCAATACTTTACCTTCTGCCGCCGCCGCGGCCACTTTCTCAGCAAACCAGCTATCTAAGCTTGGTAACTGTTGCATAAATTCTGCAACCGAAGCATTCGCTGCAAAATCTGCAGGCAATACCGATTCGACTGTGACATCGGTTAAGTCGAGCTGCATACCAGCTTCGCGCGCCAAAATCAGCAATTTACGGGCGACGTCCATACCAGATAAATCATCACGTGGATCAGGTTCGGTAAAACCAAGTGCTTTGGCTTTAGCGGTGACGTTGGACAATTTCACGCCCTGCTCTAGCTCACCAAACATGTACGATAACGAACCCGATAAAATACCTTCAAACGCCATTAACTCATCACCGGCGTTTAGCAAACCCTGCAAAGTGTCGATGACCGGCAAACCAGCTCCGACCGTGGTTTCGTACAAGAAACGACGGCGATTTTGCTGCGCTACGGTTCTCAGTTGACGGTAGTAGGCCAAACTTGCCGTATTGGCTTTTTTATTTGGTGTGACCACATGAAAACCAGCGGCAAGAAAATCCGCGTACTGCATCGCAACCGGCTCTGCGCTGGTGCAATCAATTAACACTGGGTTGGTTAAATGATGATCCTGTACAAATTGCGTCAGCACCGCCAGACTAAACTGCGCTTGCTGATCGACAATCCGCTGCTGCCAATTTGTTAAATCAATACCCTGCCCATCCAGTAACAAGGCTCTAGAATTCGCAATGCCATATACCGTCAACCGCACATTGCGCTGCTTTAAAAACTGCTGCTGACGCTGAAATTGTGCCAGTAATTCACTGCCAACCACCCCACAACCCACCAAAAACACATCAATGCTGGGCACATGGCTAAAGAAGTTTTCATGACAAACTTTTACCGCATTGCGACAGGCTTTTTGCTCAACCACAGCTGAAATGGAACGCTCGGAAGAATCCTGGGCGATGGCCACCACGTTGACTCTCGCCTGAGACAAAGATGCAAAAAACTTCGCCGCGACACCGCGATGCTGTCGCATGCCATCGCCAACCAGGCTGACAATCGCCATATCTGACAATATTGACAGCGGACGGAGTAACTTGCCTTGTAGCTCTAATTCAAATTCGTTTTCCAGAGCAAGTTTTGCCACGCTTAAATCAAGCTGTGCCACACAAAAGCTAATACTAAATTCACTGGATGATTGGGTAATTAAGCTGACCGACACCTGCTCACGTGCCATGGTTGCAAATACCCTGGACGCCATGCCAACCACGCCTTTTAAGCCAGGGCCTGACACCGTGATAAGCGCCAGATGTTCTAGGCTGGAAATACCTTTCACCAGCGAGTCGCCATTGTTATTGGCGTCAATACAGGTGCCTGGCGCTGCCGGGTTTAAGGTATTTTTGATATAACAAGGAATTTGATAACGTGCCAACGGCCCAATAGTTTTTGGATGCAGCACTTTCGCGCCGAAATAAGATAGCTCCATCGCTTCGTCGTAGGATAAATGGTCAATCAGCTGCGCTTGTTTGACTTGCCGCGGGTCGGCACTGTAAACCCCATCGACGTCAGTCCAAATTTCACAAACACTGGCGCGGATACTGGCGGCAACGATAGCGGCTGAATAGTCAGAGCCATTGCGCCCCAATAAACACAACTCACCTTTGGCATTGCTGGAAACAAACCCCGCCATCACAAAAACTTGCGCATGCTGCGATGCTGCAGCATGAATGGCCGCGCTAAGGGCTGCTTCTGATGCAGCGATGTCAGCGACGGCATTTAAAAAATCGCCCTGACTTTTCACACATTGCACTGAATCCAAAGCCACTGTCTGGATCTGCAAGCCTTGGAGCAATCCGGTCATCAGCGCAACGCTAAATTGCTCGCCTAAACCGAGGATCTGCGCTTTGATATGATCTGGACAATATTGTAATAAAGAAACACCCTGCAATTGCGCTGCAAGTGCTTTAAATTGCGTTTCACGCACGGCAGTCAACAACAGATCTGCAGCTTCAGATAACTGACTTTGCGCTTGTTGCTGCAGATCAGACAATCGTTGTTGCCACTGCTGCAATACCGGCTGATAATCGGCGCCCAAAAAAGCTAAATCGGTCAGTTCCACCAGCATATTGGTGACACCTTGTGGTGCCGATAGCACCAGCGCCGTTGGCTCTGCACTAAGTTGTTGTTTTACAATGCCAGCGACTTCTAAAAAACGTTCGACAGACGCTAACGACGAACCACCAAACTTCAGCACCCTCATGTGTTTTCTCCTTTAATAAACGCAAAAGGCCCGTGACTGGGGAGGTCACGGGCCTTTTTTAAGACAATACGCCGCCGACCTCCTACCCCGCAGGGCTGGTGGTAATAATAATGGTGGTGGTATTGAGATGTGTATATTTCATACGGCTCATATGCTCAAAGTTTTAGACGTCTGTCAATCTAAATGTGTAGAAATAAATGCTTTTATGTAGCCAAACCAACATTTTTGCAGTTAAACGACAAAATTAGAGATTTTCAGCACGATAATTTTTTTCTTTAATTCACTTTTTTCTGATATTCAGTTTCGCCAGCCAGATAACTGCAGACCCGATTCCGGCCCGCACGTTTGGCATTGTACAGCGCCATATCGGCACAGCGGATCACGTCATCATGTAATAAATGTTGTTTTGGCAGCAATTCGGCAACGCCCATACTAATGCTAGCGCGGATAGTCTGTTGATTAAACAACATCGGGTAATCAGCCACGGCGATACAAATACGCTCTGCGACTTCGACAGCACCTTCAAGGCCGGTATCTGGCAGAATAATGCCAAATTCTTCACCGCCATAACGACCGAATAAATCGGAGTCTCGCAATAAGCTGCCAATAAAAGAGGCTAATTGGATCAACACAAAATCGCCCCCTAGATGGCCATACTTATCATTCAAATCTTTGAATTTATCTAAATCAAATAAAATCAGCGACAGCGGATGTTGGTAACGCTGCGCCCGATGAATTTCCAGCTTAAGCTGCTCTTCCCAATAACGCCGATTAAGCACCTTCGTCAATCCATCCTGCCGATTCGCCCGCTCTAGCTCAATCAGTGTTTTACTTAAATGCTGCTGATAGACAAAAGCATCGGTCGCGTCTTCAATCAAGATACAAATCAATGGTTGGTCGGTGTGCTCGGCGCTTAACGGCAACATACTGCAATTTTGCGCCATGTACTGGCTGCTGCTGGTGATAGGTCTTAAATGCGGTAATTTAAAAATGTACTGGCGTTGTTCCCAACTGCTAAATGCGGGTGTATTTAAATCTAGCACGCTCATTAGTTTTCGCTTCAACCAGGCTTCCGGTAGGTCTGCAAACACGGAGAATAAAGATTTACCCTGAACTTCAGATAATTGCAGCGAAGCATGCCGTTCGATAAAAGCATTCAAATAATGAATTTGGTATTCGTCGTCGACCACAATCACACCGCTATTCAACTGCGCCAGGATCGGACTGCTAAACCAAGCGTGCGGCATCAATAGTCTTCCAAGATCCGATCAAGAATACGTTGAATGTTGGTTACCGCTTCACCTGGGATCAGCAAAATCATATCGCAATTAAACGAGTGATCGATCAGCTGATAGCTGATATCAACTTTGAGAGCATGTTCCCAATGAAATGATGTGTTTCGCAGTAAACTTGAGATATCGCCTTTTGCCGATGACAATACCCTTGGTGCGCTGTATGACAAGCTATTTTCAATTTGTTCAGCTAAGCCATTTAAAAAAGTGGTTGTTAAAATAGAACTGATATCGGTCAACATTTCAATTTCGGAAACATCGCCCACTTCATAACCGAGTAACGCAGAAATTTTATGAGCGTTTTCCATCTGATAAAGCACAATGGCTTCGCCACGAACACCTTCGTTACCAAAAAAACCCTGACTCACCAACGCAGCTTCAGTGTCTTGGTAGCGGTTTTCAAATTCGGCGGGAATATGGCTGGCACCGACTAGCGCGATCGACGGTACTTGTAAGTGCACAAAAGTATTAAGAAAACGGGCTAGTTTATCACTGGCTAAGCCCATTGCTACGTTGATGATTTCTTGCAGGCAATCGCGTTGCTCGTCGCTGAATCCCAAGGTGGTCATATCAATCCATATTGTTTTAAAATACTGTGCAGCTTGTCTTCATTCACCGGCTTATGAATAAACGCTAACGCGCCGAGTTCCATCACCCGTTTTTTCATTTCAGGCTGAATGTCTGCAGAAATGACAATGACAAAACAGTCAATGCCTTCCGCTTTAATCGCCTCCAATACGCCGATACCATCGAGCTCCGGCATTGTCAGATCTAGAAACACCAGCCCAATTTCTTGCGAACGCAAAATAGTAAGGGCTTCTAAACCGTTGCCGGCAGTCTGAAATTCAGCGTCAAACGATTCGGGCAAACTTTTGCGCACTTGTTTACGCGCCAATAATGAATCATCACAAATAAGCACTGGCAAAGCCATTCGGTACAGCCTCAATTAATTCTAATTATTCTGCGAAGTTACGGGCAAAATATAACCAGTAACCCCAGCTAATGCAACAGATACCCAAAAATTGGCGTCGCAATCTATAGGTTATTAACAAGCGTGCCGGAATTTCCAGCAATATGGAAAATCAGCTATAGTTGCAGCTGGAAAATGGCTTGAAACAGTGACTTGCATCAAATCAAAATGCAAATATCGCAGATAGCGGAACTAAATCTGACTTTTCTATATTAATTGTTGGTGTTTTTAGCTAATTTTACAGCTTCGGGTCTACATCCTTAAGCTGAAATCACAGGTAGTCAGATGCAGCAAAAAAGTTTATCAAGAAAACTGCTGACCAAAGTGTTGTCGGTATACTTTGTTTTAACCTTCATTGTCACCTTAGGACAGATTGTCGCAGAGTACTTTAATACTAAAAATCACATCAATGGTGAGCTGGCGACGCTACAACAAACCATTTCCGGCAGTTTAACCCGGGCTATTTGGGAGCTAAACACCACCCAGGCGCAGATTATCGCCGATGGTTTGCTGGCCATTCCGTCGATTGAAGGCATTATCGTCCGGGATGATAGCGGTGCCGTTATTACCCAATTGGGCCAATACATCGACATTACCGAGCGCTATAGCACTCAATTAGTGAAAGAAGGGGTTCGGCTGACCGAGCAAAAATCCGGTTTATTTGGCTACACTTTTCCGCTGATTTTTGAATTTTCCGGCCGCGCGACCCAAGTAGGTGATGTGACATTGTTCTCGAGTCGCACCATTGTGCTCGACCGGATCAAAATCGGTATCTACTTCCTTATCGGGAATGCACTGTTAAAAACCACCTTTTTAATCATTCTGTTTTTAATCGCCTTCCGGCGTCAGTTGACGTTGCCGCTTGCCGAATTAACACAACAAATTGAAGAGCTTGAGCTTGATAATCTGGAAGGCACCAAAGTTGAAATTCAACATGGTGATGCCAACGAACTCAGCGTAATGGCAGATGCCTTCAACCGATTAATCGCCAGGGTGCAAGATTACAAAGGTCAGCTGGAAAATACCCAAAAGCAGTTGCTGCAATCGAACGAAAAACTCGACCAGCACAATCTGATCCTTGAACAAGAAGTGGCGCGTAAAACCTCGGGCCTTAGTCAGGCAATGATGGATTTACAGCAGCAAAAACAAGAGCTTGAAGTGAAGCAGCAAGCACTCCGAGAGGAAATTGAACGCCGTCGCCATACTGAAGAAGCCTTACGTGGTAAACAAACCGAACTTGAAAAGTTGGTCACGGATTTACGACAGGCGCAAGACCGTTTAGTCCAATCTGAGAAAATGGCAGCTTTGGGCGGGCTGGTGGCGGGGATCACCCACGAAGTGAATACGCCGGTTGGTATTGGGGTCACGGCAACAAGCTTTTTAGCCGAAAAAATAGCGGCGCTGGAACATGCGTATCAGGAAAAAAGTTTATCGCCCAAAGCACTTGAGCATTTTATTGAAGAAGCTAAACAAGGCACTGAATTACTCAACACCAACCTGATCCGTGCGTCTGAACTTATCGCTAGTTTTAAGCAAATCGCCGTTGACCAGACTAGCGACGCCATCAGAACCATTCAGTTGCATGATTATCTGAATGAAATCATCCGGAGTTTGCAGCCGAACTTCAAAAAGAGTAAACATCATATTGAAGTGAATTGTCCGGATAGCCTTATCCTTAGTTGCCCGGCCGGCGCCATTTCGCAAATTTTCACCAACCTCCTGATGAATTCCTTTATTCATGGTTTTGAAGACATCATTGAAGGAAATATCAATATCACGGTCGTCGATGAAGGCGACATGATCGATATTACCTATGCTGATAATGGTAAAGGTCTAACACCTGAGCAGCTCGAAAAATTGTTTCATCCATTTTTTACTACAAAACGGGATCAAGGTGGTAGTGGGCTTGGCACCCATATTACCTATAATTTGGTGCGACAAACGCTGGCTGGCAGCATTCAGGTGAAAAGTGAATTAGGGCATGGCTTGGCGTACCATATCCGCTTTCCGAAGCTGCTCAAGCGGTAATTCAGCAGCGACACGAATGGCATTGCTGCAACAATGGACAGCTGTATCGCTTGGCTGCATGTTGCGGTTGTGCCGGTTCGGGTTATCGGTATACTGACTCTTTTTGCAAAAGAGTCCTTCCGATTATGTGGTTTAAAAATCTGCGTGTTTACAAAATTACTGAAGCCTTAAATCTGGAACCCGAAGCCTTAGAACGAGCTCTCACTGAGCATAAGTTTAGCCCATGCACAGGGCAGGAAGCGGTCCGGATGGGCTTTACTTATCCGCTACATCACAGCATTAAGCAATATCATCATCAGCAACAACATTTGCACTTGTTTGCGGTGAAGCGTCAGGAAAAAGTATTGCCGGCGGCCGTGGTAAACGAAGAGCTGCAGCCCAAAATTGACGCATTGGAAATGGAAAAAGGCCGGCCATTAGGCCGCAAAGAAAAACAAGCGCTTAAAGAAGAGCTGATCCAAACCCTATTACCACGCGCATTTAGCCGTTCGACGGTAACGACCGCCTTATACGATGCACAAAACCAATGGTTTATTGTAAACAGTAGTTCTGCTGGGAAAGCCGAAGATGTGCTGAGTTTAGTCCGCAAAGCCTTAGGATCGTTACCGGCACTACCGTGGATAGACAATAATCAGCTGAATTTGGCGCTGCAGCACTGGCTGACCGATCAGGATTTACCCGAACGCTTTAAACTGGGCAACGAAGCCGAGTTAAAAGCACCCGACGAAGAAGGCGCTAAAGTAAAATTCAGCAATCATGTATTGACGGCAGCTGAAGTGCAAAGCCACCTGGAAGATAAACTGGTCACCAAGCTGGAATTTACCGTCGAGGGCCAAGCGAGCTTTATTGTATGCGACGATGGCGGCTTGAAAAAACTTCGCTTTCACGAAATGCTCGCCAATCAAAATGATGAATTAGGTTGGGATGATATGGTGCTGCGCCTAGATGCTGATCTACTCGTGATGGCAAATGAACTGGCGGTATTATTAACAGCCATTCAACAAGCAGTAACGCCTACCGCTGAGTAACACTGAAGTCGCGTGAAGTGCTTCATAGTGCGATTAGCATGACCTAAACCTGAGTGCGGCAGAGCGCTACTGCCGTACACAGGTAATTTTAGGATACTAATTTTAGGAAACTAGCTTTAGAAAACTAACGACTAAACAAATAATGCTTTTGCTTCGTTAAACGCCTGCATAATTGCCGGCTCCTTCATAAAGTCCCTTTTTTTGATCACGCCCGCCGCCAGATAACTATCCAACAATTTATCTTGCTCACGCTTATCCGGATAATAGTTTGCTGAAATCAGCCCCAGTCGAATAAAGTCGGTATAACCAATAGTTTGTGTAAATTCAGTCAGCTGCCAGCGATGTACTACATCAATAAAGGTGTCGGCAAATGACCAGCTGCGCAAAATTGCCTCCCCGATAAGTGATGAAAAATCATCGATGGCATGGAGTAAAAACTCTTCTTCACCAAAGACTTGTGGGTGTTTTTCCGCTTCAGACAAAATGGGAAGCACACCGATACGATGCACAAGCGCCGCCAATGTCAGGGTGTCGATATTCAAATTGTCATGTTTGTGCGCCGGCAAGTAGTCTTGCAAGCAAGCCATGGCAACGCAGGTCACGTGCACGGTATCACGCCAGAGCTCGGCCATTTTTGCGGCTATTTCCGGACTATGGCTGACAAATAGCTGCTCGAGTGCCATCGCAGTCGCGATATTTTTTACTTGGCTCAACCCGATACGGGTTACGGCTTGATTTAGCGTAGACACTTTAATACTGCGCCCAATAAAAGCACTATTAGCAATTTTGATCATCCGCGCCGCTAATGCCGGATCTAATGAAATCACTTCCGCCATCGAGTGCAGATTGATGTCCGGATCATCGGCCGCCTGGCGTACGCGGACGGCAATTTCTGGCAAAGTAGGTAACACCAACATATTGCTTGCCAGTTTTGCCATTAACAGTGTCACTAATGCATTTTCTGCCGACATAAACCATTCTCCAAATTTAAAATAAAGACCAGCGCTTTAACTCATGCTGTAATTCAGCCTCGCTATAAGCGACAGCAGCGACCTTTCCCCACACCGGCGCTGGCCATGCTGCATCCGAAGTGAAGCGGCCAATATGATGCAGATGTAACTGCGGCACCATATTGCCCAGTGCTGCAATATTCAATTTGTCTGGCGCATAACATTGTTTGAGCAATCTGCTGAGCTTTTGGCTTTCCTGCCACAATAACAATTGGTCTTCATTCGACAGATCAATGATTTCACGAATATCGTTCTGGCGTGGCACCAGAATAAACCATGGATAATGTTTATCGTTGATCAGCCGAAGCTGACAAAGTGGCCAATCATTGACCCACACCGAATCTTTCGCTAGCTGCGGGTGTAAGACAAAATCACTTTTAGCCGGTGTTGGTTGAGTGACCTTCATATCGCTCCGTCGTCGCTGGGTAAAACGGCTGGCAATCGGCCATCCAGATGCTGTCGCATTCGAGTTAAAATAAGCTGGCAGGCTAAATGGTCAGCGCTGCGCGCCGACATTTCAAGCTCTGCAGCCAACTGAGTAATTTCCGGAAAGCCCATACTGCCGGCACAGCCTTTTAGGCTATGTGCTTCATACTGCAACTTGGCTAAGTCAGCAGTCCGCTGATATTGTTGCAGCTCGGCAATCAACAGCGGCAATTTCTCGGCAAAGTCACGTTTTAAGGCAATGATGGCAGGGTCCTGCTCCAGCCGCAGAGCCAACTCTTCTTCCGCGGTTCTTTCCTGGTGGGTGTACTGTTTGATCATGGCGTAAAAATCCTTTTGTACAATCGGTTTAGCCAGCAAATCCTGACAGCCGGCTAATAAATAACGTCGATGATCTTCACGCATTACATTGGCAGTTAAAGCAATGATAGGAACATCAATACCGGCATGTCGGATTAATAGGGTCGCCTCTTCGCCGCCCATTTCTGGCATTTGCATATCCATAAACACCAGATCAAACTCATCGTTCAGCAATTGCTCCACTGCCTGATGACCATTGGCGACCATGACATAGTCGGCGTTCATTTTGTTGAGCAATACCGACACCAATAGCTGATTGTCGGTGTTGTCTTCGGCAACCAATATTTTTAGCTTACCACCGTGAAAGCTATCTGGCACCGCTTGCGGCACTGGCAGCTGATGTTCATACGAATCCACTAAACTTAAATGTTGGGTGTCACAATTCATTGTAATCTCAAAACAACTACCCACACCTTTGACACTTTCAACCCGAATATCACCTTGCATTTGTTGCATCAGTTTTTTCGAAATAACCAGACCAAGTCCAGTTCCACCAAAATTACGAGTGACCGTTGCATCAGCTTGTACAAAGGGTTGAAATAGCTTATTGAGCTCGTCTGCCGACATACCAATACCGGTATCTTTAATTTTGATCATCAGTTGCTCATCGCCGGCAAGATAACTGACATGGATCACTACTTTGCCACGTTGGGTAAATTTCAGGGCATTGCTGGTTAAATTCAACAACACTTGTCGAAAGCGCATCTCATCGGTTTGTAAAAACTGTGGCAACGGGTAGATAAGTTCAAGTACACAACTCAATTGCTTGGCTTGTGCCTGACTGTTGGTTTGTTGGTAGATATCATCAATCATCTGTAGGAAATTAAATGATTGACTGGATAACTCTAGCTTCTCCGCTTCAATTTTAGATAAGTCCAAAATATCATTGATTAAATTTAACAAGTGGTCGCCACTACGTAGGACACGTTGTAAGTAATCAGCGAGCTTCTCGCGCTCAGTTTCAATCAATGCTTGTTCACTAAAACCAATGATCGCGGTCAGCGGGGTTCTAATTTCGTGACTCATATTGGCCAAAAACACACTTTTTAGCCGATTCGCCTGCTCAGCAGTTTCACGTGCCTGAATTAACTCTTGGTTGGCCGTCGCCAAATTATTGTTCGCATGTGCTAAATCTTGCGTACGTTGTTGAACCTTGTCTTCCAGCAACTGTTTATAGGCGCGTTCTCGCTCTCGATAGACACGAAGCTGGCGCACCATCACGTTAAAAGCAGCGAACATATCACCCAGTTCGTCCTGCTTTTTGACTATCAATAAGGTACTCAAATCCCCCCGACCGACAGCAGTTTTAGCCTCGGTCAACACTTTAATCGGCTCAAAAATGTATCGAACGAGCACCCAGTAACAGAGCAGCGGTAAACCTATGGCAAAAATTAAACTCCCGGCAAATAATAAAAAGGGCAGTGCATCAATCCCTGCATACAACTCAGATTCATCAACTGCACTGACCAGCATAAAGTCCCCCGGTAACATCGCCGACAGCACCAACATCGGTCGCCCGAGCAAAATAACTGAGTTAAGTTGCTCAGCTGCGACGGTCTGTTGAATTTGTCGGAAATTAGTCGGCGCAAAAGCACTGCCAACTAAATTAGGTCGGTCGACATAGGCAATGTTGCCACTGCTACTCACCACTAATGTTTCGTGATGTTCCAGCAATTTGTCTTGCACCACCAACGCCAATTGCCGAATATCTACCGTTGCGACCAGATAGCCCCACAAGCGATTGATGTCTGAATTACTTTGCGCTGGTTGGTAGACCTTTTGCGCGACTATAACTTTGAGTTCGTTTAAATCGGTTTCTCGGGAAATAAAAAAACCATTGTCATCCACCATGCTTTGCAAAGAGGAAAAATATTCACTTCGAAACTTACTGACGCCGACACTGGGGAAAGCATTGCCTGGTGCTGCCGCAATCAGCTCGCCGTTCAGTCTCAGTAGCTTAACTTGTTGAACATCAACATGTTGCTGCTGGTATTGCAGAAGCAATGCCTGAATTGACGCTGCAGACGGAGTTGTTTCTGCGAAAAATTGCTCCAGCATCGTTTGTTTGGCGAGCGTTGCCAAAGCTTGTTGTTGATAATTAAGGAAGTTTTCTACTTTATGCTGTTGATTGCCGAGGTGTCTGGCAACTTTGATGTAGGCTTGTTGGCTGAAGCTGACATTGCTGTAGTAATAAGATAGGTAGCCGAACAAGACCGTGGGGAGCACTAACAACGGAAACATATAAATAACAAGAGTTTCGCGTAGTCTCATCAGCCCTTTAATCCAAATCCGTTCGCTTTAATAAGAGTTCCAGCATACCGAGCAAAGCTTACAGTCACAACCTGTTTGGCCGCTATAATGAGCTATCCCTTGAAATAATCCGCTCAATAGGGCAAACAATTCTCAGCCTTCATTTGTAGCAGCATTTACACCGCGTAGCGATGAATTATTCTGCCGTTCTACGCGATACAGGTGACGCTCGCGGCAGTGAATTAAAACCTCTAGGTAAGCGTAAAGGTGTCAGTGCTAGCGTGAACATACCGTTCTCGAAATCCTAGCATTGGGATCGCCTACTGCATCTCAATCACTTAAAACTATCTTGTATTAACATCATTAAAAGCTGACGACAACCGGGCAATTATGTTGTCGTCAGTCGCAGCTCAACTTCAACTTCAACTTCAACTTCAACTTCAACTTCAACCCCAATTTTGGGATCAAATTGCGAGGTAAGTTGCTGCTAATGCCGTTACCGGTGATGCTGAAGGTTTACCATGTTGCCAGTCACCCCCTTCCACACCACTGCCGGCGATATCAATATGGACATAAGGCAAAGGTGTTTCCGAAATGGCTGAAGCTTGATCTAACCCAGCGGCAATGACGAGAAATGCCATTGGGAACTGGTGACCCCGAGCGGTCACCGACGAAGCCGCATTGTTGCAGCTGAGCACGTCGTCGGCGCAAGTGCGTGGCCTAATAAAGCTGAAATCTTCCCGGCGACTGCGTGATATTTCACTTGGGTCGCCCCAAATATCACCCTGCTGCGCCAACGTAGCGGATAAGCCCAGTTGCAAAGCAGCGCCATTTTCAACTAAAGCGGTATAAGGGCCAACTGCTCTGGCTGCATGGCCGGTTAAAGTTGCCACCGAAAACAACGTTGGATTTACCGCCGTTGCCGCATCAATATTCAGATGAGACATTAAATCAGCCAATACTAAACGACCTTCCGCATCGGTGTTGCCAATGCGTACCCGCACACCCGCGTGACTTTTAATTATTTCATCGGGCACAAAAGCGTCTGAGCCAATACTGTTTCGAACAGCGCCAATTTCGGCGATGATTTTTAATCCCGCAGGTTTAAGCAAAGCAACCGTTTTCATAAAACCAGCCACCGCAGCCGCACCACCTTTATCGCGGCTCATGCCAGCCATGCCGCCATTAGTTTTCACGTCAGCACCGCCGGTGTCATACACTAACCCTTTGCCTGCGAACAACAAAGTTTGTGTTACTTCACCTTCTGGCAAGTATTCAAGACGGATGACTGCTGGCTTATGCCGTTTAACATGTAATGAACTGCGAGCGACGGCCATTAACAGTGGGTACTGCTGAAGCAAGGTATCTACATCGGTCTGCACCTGTACCGACACCACCGTATTTGCAAATGCGTCAACACAATAATCGGCAAAGCGATGGGGTGTCATCCGTTCGGGCTCGGTACCACACAAATCACGCGCTAGTCTCCTGCCCGTTTCAATCGCTTGTAGCTGGGTTGCTAGAGTGCTATCCACACCAATCAATCCGATTTCTGTAACAGGCTCGACTGCACCTTCACCCAAGAACTCTCGTCCTTCCAGCGGCTGCCATAGTGCCTGTGCCATGGCTAAATAGACTACTTCAGCTGCTTTAGCCAAGGCTGGCTGTGCTGAATTTTGCACCCAAACCAATGGACGGCAAGAGCCCGCATTTTTTGCTAAGGCGATGGCCACCTTTGCGGCATCTGCAAAACTACGCACGTCATCGAAGTCTCGATGCAACGGGCCAACTGGCACGACTATAAGGCGCTGTCCTGGTACTAAATTGGTATGTAGCAATACCGCCTCTTTGCCGACTCGTAAGTCGATTGCGGCGGCCTGGTTGATCACCTGCTGTAGCTCACTATTGGGAAGTTTCGCTAGGTCTGCGCTGATGACAATTAACGCATCAAAATATGTTTCTGTTAACGCCTTGGTAAAATCAGGGACGGAAATGCAAAGGGGTAAGGCCATTTATCGATTATCCTTTTTTAAATTACCAGTATTATCAGTGAGCCACAGATCAACAGCAAGCAACTGGCTGTGATTTGCTGCCAGCCATGTTGTCAGTGATACCGTACATTCAACACAGTCGCCAATAAAAAACCCAAGTAAGCTCTATTTGCAAATTATGCATTCAAGCTGACTTGGGTTCAGTTTTGACGGCAACTCAGGGCTTATCAGATAATTTTATTTTTTTGCCACTCTTCTTCTTTACGCATCCGCTCTTGGCGTTTTTCACATGGGTTGTCGCAATCACATGCTTTTTCAATTCCTAACGCGCCTAGCCCACCACAGCTACCTGCAATGGTCTTGCGTTGCAGCATATAGCCAATCGCCATTGCTGCAAAAACAATCAGCATCAAAATAAATGTGAGTACAAAAATTTCCATTACAACCTCGGTCAAAACAAATCCCGCAGCGCAATTTGCATCAAGCTCTGGCGGTCAAAAGTGTCGGCATTATAACAATGTTCTTGCATGCTCAAAAGCACAAAGCCAACCCGGAGGTTGGCTTTGTTAGTAAGTCAGTGATTAACCACCGAAATCATCCAACAAAATGTTGTCATCTTCTACGCCTAAATCTTTCAGCATATTAATAACCGCTTTGTTCATCATTGGCGGACCACACATATAGAATTCACAATCTTCCGGAGCCTTGTGATTCTTCAAGTAGTTTTCAAAAATAACATTATGGATAAAGCCGGTGTAGCCAGTCCAGTTATCTTCCGGTTGTGGATCAGATAATGCCACATGCCACTTAAAGTTTTCGTTTTCCGTCTGCAACATGTCAAAATCTTCGACATAAAACATTTCGCGCTTCGAACGGGCACCATACCAGAAGGTAATTTTGCGTTGTGATTTTAACCGGCGCAGCTGGTCAAAAATGTGCGAGCGCATTGGTGCCATACCGGCACCACCACCGATAAACACCATTTCCGCTTCGCTATCTTTGGCAAAAAACTCACCAAATGGACCAGAAATAGTCACTTTATCGCCCGCCTTCAGGCTCCAGATAAAGGATGACATTTTACCGCAAGGCAGCGTCAGGTTGTTTGGCGGCGGCGTCGCAATCCGCACGTTCAACATAATGATGCCTTCCTCTTCCGGATAGTTCGCCATCGAATAAGCACGGATGGTTTCTTCATCGACTTTAGATTCTAATGTGAAGAACTTAAAGCGTTCCCAATCGCCACGGTACTCGGCCGGAATATCAAAATCAGCATATTTGATATGGTGAGCAGGCGCTTCAATCTGGATGTAACCACCGGCGCGGAATGGCACCGATTCACCATCAGGAATTTGCAGCTTCAGCTCTTTAATGAACGTAGCTTTGTTATCATTAGAAATAACAGAACAAGCCCATTTTTTGATCCCGAAAATTTCTGGTTCAACTTCGATGTCCATGTCAGTTTTTACTGACACCTGACAAGCCAGACGACAGCCTTCACGACGCTCGCCTTTGGTCAAATGACCAAACTCGACCGGCAAAACATCACCGCCACCTGAGTGCACATGCACACGACACTGACCACAAGAACCACCGCCACCACAGGCGGATGATAAGAAAATACCTTTGTCAGCTAACGCACCCAGCAGTTTACCGCCGGCACTCGTTTTAATTGCTTTACTGGCATCGCCGTTGACACTAATGGTAATTTCACCTGAAGCAACAAGTTTTGCTTTGGCTGCTAAAATCATGACCACCAGAGCCACAACTAACAGGGTGAACATCCCAACGCCAAGATAAATTTCTTGCATTGCTTTTTCCTTTTACAACTGATGCTTACAGTGAAACACCGGAGAAGGACATAAAGCCCAATCCCATGAGACCGACCATAATAAAACGTGAACCTAAACCACGAACAGCATGCGGCATGTCTGCGTATTTCAGTTTTTCACTGACTGCAGCCATCAAGGTAATCGCTAAGGTCCAGCCAACACCACTACCAATACCGAACACCACACTTTCACCGAAGTTATAATCACGTTCAACCATAAAGGCTACACCACCAAAGATGGCGCAGTTTACAGTGATCAAAGGCAGGAAAATCCCTAATGCGTTGTAAAGTGCCGGCACGTATTTATCCAGAAACATTTCCAGAATTTGTACTAAAGCCGCGATAACACCGATATAGGTAATAAAACCAAGAAAACTTAAATCAGTATCAGGAAAACCGAGCCACGCCAATGCGCCTGGAGCCAGCAACTGGTGGAAAACCACTTGGTTGACTGGTACCGCTAAGGCTAAAACCACAGTCACCGCAATACCTAAACTGAAAGCCGTTTTGATTTGCTTGGAGATTGCAATAAAAGTACACATACCGAGGAAAAACGATAACGCCAAGTTATCGATAAAAACGGCACGGACAAACAAACTAATATAATGTTCCATGTCGTAGCTCCTTAGTGCTTCTCTTGTTGCTCAGGACGGAAAGTCCGCAGCACCCAAATGAACAATCCAATAATGAAGAATGCACTTGGTGGCATTAACAACAGACCCATTGGTTGATACCAACCACCCGCACTGATCAGTGGCAGAATTTCTACACCGAACAAGGTGCCAGAGCCAAACAATTCACGAATGAAGGCAACAATAACCAACAGCACGGTATAACCAAGACCATTACCGATACCATCGATAAAGCTGATCATTGGTGGGCTTTTCATCGCAAAAGCTTCAGCACGACCCATCACGATACAGTTGGTAATAATTAAACCAACAAACACCGACAGCTCTTTCGCTACGTTATAAGCGTATGCTTTAAGGATTTGGTCCACCACGATCACCAACGAAGCAATAATGGTCATCTGCACGATGATCCTTACGCTTGATGGGATATGATTTCGAATCATCGATATAAACAAGTTCGAAAAAGCGGTCACTAAGGTCAGGGCAATACCCATGACAATCGCTTTTTCCATCTTGGTTGTTACAGCAAGCGCTGAACAAATACCAAGTACCTGCAATGCGATTGGGTTGTTGGCAAAAACCGGTCCAAATAACGCGGTTTTAATTTCTTTAGCACTAGCCATTGTTTAATGCTCCTTGACGAACTTTAGCCAGGAAGGGTGCAAAACCTTTCGCGCCGGTCCAGAATTCAAATGTATTGGCAACACCATTACTGGTTAAGGTTGCACCAGACAATCCGTCCACATCAGTAGCCGAGCCAGGTTCGGCACTACCCGGTTTTAATACCTGAATAGCAGGCATTCCGGCATCATCGACAATTTTCTTGCCCACAAACTGAGCCACCCATTTTGGATTTTGAACTTCTCCGCCCAAGCCTGGAGTTTCAGCATGTTCGTAAAAGTTCACACCTTTAATGGTAGTTCCATCAACATCAAGGGCTAAAAATGCATGCATCGTTGACCACAAACCATACCCATGGATGGGCAGGACAATGGCCGACAATTTGCCTGACTCAATACCGTCGTTATAGGTAAAATAAACCGGCGCAACTTTAGCGCGACGCTTAATTGAAGCCGGATCATTCGCCGGAAGTAGCACATCACTCAGTTTTGGATCTTTCATGGCTTTGCGGTAATCGTATTTAGCAGGGTCCATCTCTACGAATTCACCTGTGTCCAAATCAACTAACCGCTCTTGTACGTGCTTATCAAACAATTCCTTGACGTTTTCACCGGTCAATAAACCAGTTGCCACCAGAATATTTTTCTGGGCATCAAGCAATTTATTTTCAACTTGCAGTGGCCGTAATTGCACAGCGGCCGTTGAAACGATAATTGCACAAACCAAACACAGGCCAATTACAACCCCAAAGGTTTTGCCGATGCTTTCATTATTATTAGACATTGCGTGCCAGCCTCCGCTTGATGTTGCTTTGTGCAACCATAAAGTCGAACAATGGTGCGAACAGGTTAGCGAACAAAATTGCCAGCATCATCCCTTCAGGATAAGCAGGGTTTACCACGCGGATCATCACAACCATGAAACCAATCAAAATACCGTATGCCCATTTACCACTATCGGTAAAAGAAGCGGATACTGGATCTGTTGCCATAAAGAACAAACCAATGGCAAAACCACCTAGCACCACGTGCCAATACCAAGGCATGGCAAACATAGCGTTAGTGTCAGAACCAATCATATTTAGTAGTGAAGCAAACAGCACAGTCCCAATCATCACACCAGCAACAATCCGCCACGAGGCAATGCGGAAATAAATCAGCATCAAACCACCGACCAACAGCGCTAAGGTAGAAGTTTCACCGACAGAACCTGGGATGAAACCATAAAAAGCATCCCACCACTGTTGATTCACTGACCAGTCACTGACTTCGCCATTGGCCGCTTTAGACAACCAGGTTGCACCTGCATAACCATCTGCAACAGTCCACACTTTGTCACCAGAAATTTGCGCAGGATAAGCAAAAAACAGAAATGCACGACCGGCTAATGCTGGATTTAAGAAATTACGACCGGTACCGCCAAAAACTTCCTTAGCAATCACAATACCAAAGGTAATACCTAAAGCGGCTTGCCACAGTGGTATTGTTGCTGGCAGGATCAGTGCAAACAAAATTGACGAGACAAAAAAGCCCTCATTAATTTCGTGTTTTCGGATTGAGGCGAATACTACTTCCCAGAAGCCACCCACCGCAAAAACGACGGCGTAAATAGGCAGGAACCAGCAAGCACCATACAGCATTTTGCTGCCCCAGCCTGACTCAGCGGTTAATTCACCACCCAGCAGATGGAACAAGGCGACTTGCCAAGTATCAGGGACAGTAATTGCTGAAGACAACACCTGAGCAGCCTGGTGACCGATGTTAAACATGCCGAAAAACATCGCAGGAAATAACATTAACCAAACGAAAATCATGATCCGCTTTAAGTCGATACTATCGCGAACATGAGTAGCTGATTTGGTCACCTTACCAGGCGTGTATAAAATAGTGGCAACAGCTTCGTATAAGGCATACCACTTTTCATGTTTGCCGCCTTTTTCAAATTGCGGCTCAATACTTTCTAAATAATGCTTTAAACTCATCTTCAGCCTTCCTTCAGGATGGTTGTCAGAGCGTTACGTAATGCCACGCCATAGTCGTATTTACCAGGGCAGACAAAAGTACATAAGGCCAAGTCTTCTTCATCCAGTTCCAAACAACCTAACGAAATGGCACCATCAGTATCACCCACGAGTAAGTCGCGTAACAGCAAAGTCGGCAACATATCAAGTGGCATCACCCGCTCGTAGTTACCAATAGGTACCATAGCGCGGTCAGAACCGTTAGTGGTTGTGGTCATGTTGAACAGGCGTTTTGGGCTTAAATGCGATAAATAAGCACGGGTTACAGAGAATTTTGTTGCACCTGGAGCAATCCACCCCAAAAACTCTTTCTCATAACCCTCTTCCAGAACAGACAACTGCGAATGAAAACGTCCGAGATATGCATGCACACCTGTCGCATTTTTACCTGCCAGCACTGATCCTGAAATGATACGATATTGTCCGTCGCTCAGTTCACCTGCGGTCAGCTCTTCGACTGAAGCGCCCAGCACAGTTTTGATTAAACGTGGATTTTTCACTACAGGTCCGGCCAGCGAAATGACCCGACTGGTATCCAGCTCGCCGTTAGCGAACAATTTGCCGATAGCAATTACATCTTGATAATTGATATGCCAAACAATTTTGCTAAGAGAAACTGGATCAAGGAAGTGAATATGGGTGCCAGGTAAACCTGCCGGATGCGGACCTGCAAATTCTTCAACCTGCACTTGAGCCGGGGCAGTTACTTGCAGCGTTGGCGCTTTGCACAAGTACACTTTGGCATCGCTTAAACGGGAAATAACCGTCAACCCGAGTTGCAATGCATCACCTGCAGCGGCAATTACAACTGCCGGATCAGCAGCCAACGGATTGGTATCAATCGCAGTCACGAAGATTGCGCGCGGCGCGCTATCTATAGCTGGGATCTGGCTAAATGGCCGGGTGCGAAACGCAGTCCACAGACCAGAATCCAATAGTTGCTGTTTGACCACTGCACTGTCTAATGCCGCCAGCTTATCTGCACCAAAGGCAGTAAACTGAACTGAGTCATTGCTGCCATCGGCTTCAATAACTACAGACTGCAAAACCCGCTTTGCACCACGGTTAATCAGTTTGACAGTACCCGCGATCGACGCCGTAAATTTCACGCCAGGATTTTTCTTGTCTTCAAAAAGACCCTGACCTTTTTTTACTTTATCGCCCACTTCAACCAACATGGTTGGCCGCATACCGACATACTCTTCACCCAGTACCGCGACAGATTCCACCGCAGGGCCGTCATGAATCACTTGTTTAGGACTGCCCGAAAGGGGAATGTCCAATCCTTTTTTGATTTTAATCATACGTACTTGCACTACTTTAACGGGAAGAAACAGGGCCTGGTTTTTCAGCTGCACACTTGGCAGCGCACCTAGAGAATTACGGTGAAACGACAACCTAAATTCACTAGGTACACGTACATAGCGCCGGATTTTAGCATTAAACCCACAGGCCAGCTATGATAAATAACAAAATTCTGTCGCTGACGAAGTGACTGAAGCCTAGTGTAGTCAAGTTTGATTTGTTTGCTTATAAAACCATCAAATCGCTGCATATCACTGGTCATTTTCCGACAATCCATCGAAATTCACGAACAACACTGTTATCTGTCGACGTACTTTTGCCGTGAGTTGCGTCCGGCGACCACGGCCTATCGTTCATCCATGCAGTTTAAACAAAGGCGTCATTAATGACGGCAGATCCAGCTTAGGCTAAATTAACCAGAGTCACCATCGGTGAAACATCAGCATCATAGTTCACGTGGCTATAACCGAATCCAAACAGGCGCAAGAATTCCTGGTGGTAACCTTTATAGTCAGTCAACTCGTCGATATTGTCAGTTTGTACCTGCTCCCACATGGCAGCTACTTTTGCCTGAATGTGATCTGCCAGCTCTTTGCCATCCATCCGCAAGCGACCACCCTCGTCTAGTTTACGCTGCGGATTATAAAGAGCGGTTTGAAATAGACCGTAAATTTGTTCGATACAGCCTTCATGGCTGCCTTCTTCTTTCATTACCCGATAGAGCAGTGAAATATACAATGGCATAATTGGAATGGCAGAGCTGGCCTGTGTGACCAATGCTTTTAACGAAGCAACGTAGGCATGGCCATGCTGGGCCGACAATTTTGTGGTGATTGCGCTCGCTGCGCGGTCCAAATCTTCTTTCGCACGGCCAATCGTGGCTTTGCCATAAATAGGCCACGTTAATTCTTTACCGATATATGTGTAAGCCACGGTTTGCACGTTTTCTGCCAGCACTCCAGCAGCATGCAACTGATCAAGCCAGCGCTCCCAATCTTCGCCGCCCATCACTTTGACGGTATTGAAAATTTCTTCATCGTTGGCTGGCTCCACTGAGACTTCTTCAATTTCGCGTTTGCTGGTGTTGAGGTTTTTTGCGGTGTATGACTGACCTATTGGCTTTAATACCGAGCTATAAATCTCACCACTGACCGGGTCTTTGCGCCGTGGTGCTGCCAGGCTATATACAATTAAATCGATTTTTCCCATTTCGCGCTGCATGATATCAATAGCTTTTGATTTCATTTCATCGGTAAATGCATCGCCATTTAAATGTTTGTTCCATAATCCTTCAGCGGCTGCAGCCTGCTCGAACGCGGCGGTATTGTACCAACCAGCAGAGCCGGTTTTACCTTCGGTCGCTTCCTTTTCAAAGAAAATGCCTAAGGTGCTGGCGCCAGAACCAAAAGCTGCGGTTATGCGCGAAGCTAAGCCATAACCCGTTGACGCACCAATCACCAATACATTTTTTGGACCGTTAGTGACAACGCCATGTGTTTTTACATAAGAGATTTGTTCTTTGACATGCTCTGCGCAGCCCACTGGGTGAGCATTGGTACAGATAAAACCACGGATTTTAGGTTGAATAACCATAAGAAAAGAACCTGTTGTTGGTTAAAATTGCCGTTAGTGTAAAACTTTAACACGACAAACAGGTCTGATCAGCATTGAATTGCGGCGATCTGGTGGAAAATCAGATCGCATACAATAAATCGCAGTCTGTTCTCAGCTTGACGCTTTTTCCCGTTTCGGGCCGCCAAAACATTTGGGCGACGCAGGTGGCTTTTCCGCATAATATTCATACCATTCACTTGGCGTGTAAGTATGTAGTGCTAGGGCATGAATTTTTTCGGCTAACTCATTCGCTAAAATAGCGTTCACTGCACGGTGTCGCTGTAATAGACGCATGCCATCAAAGGCAGGTGTCACAATAACGACTTTATAATGAGATTGAGCTCCAGCCCCGACACTATGCATATGGCTCTCATCAATCACGTCCAAAAATACTGGGGCGAAGGCGCTTAACAATTTCTGTTCTATCGAGGTATGGATCAACATCGCTGTCTGTTCCTTCTGTTCGGTCTTCAATGTCTACTCTAGATGCCACAACGGCGCTTGTCAGCAGCTTATTCGCTACAAAAAAAGATATTTATTTTTCCTTGCTAAAGCCAGTTAGGCTGGTCTAAAGCGGTGTTTCTATATAACGAAAAGTTAAATTAATCCTGACTGAACTGGCTTGGCTTTGTTTTGGTACTCGGTGGAGCCAATGCTGCTGGCAAGGCCGTTGCATCAACAATAGGTCGCCGTCCTCCAGTGGCATACTCAGTTGATATTGGAGATATTTGTGTTTTAAATCGAAACGTCTTGCTTGCCCAAGACTCAGTGAAGCGATATCTGGATCCGCCCCAAGCTCCGGCTCATCATCACTATGCCACCCCATGTGTTCAGCGCCATTTTGATATAAATTCAGCAGCACACAATTAAAGCGCTGGTTTAATTGCTGATTAACCCATCCAGTTAGTTTCTTCACTAACGGGTGCCAAGGTTCCGGCGAAAAACTCACACCGGAATAACGATAGCTACAATGTGCATCCCCCATCCAGACTTGCTGTCTGGGGATGACGACAGACTTGCCAAACAGTCTGAGTTCAGGCTGCTGCCAATGCAGCTGTTGCTGCAATGCTTGTAACAATGACGCCGAACGCTGCGAATTTAACCACTTTGGCCACAACCACAGCTCTGCATCTGGTAATACAAATCGCTGACAACCAACCTCCACACGGCTTTGGTTGTCGCTATCACTCAGATCTGGCAAAATAACCCCCCTTTCCCCGACTGCTGTGGACTTATGACTAACCAATGCCAACTCGCTGGCCAAACCTTCGCCCTCGATCGTTATCCGCCAGAGCAAAAAAATCGCAGTTTACAGGCCTGGGATTCGGCTGACGAGTTATTGCTTAGTCACGCGCTACCGATACTGCAACAAACCTCCGCAGTACTTTTACTAATGAATGACCAATTTGGTGCACTGGCTTGCGCCTTAGCTGACTTTCAACCGGTACAGTTGTCCGATTCTTACATCAGCGAGCTGTCGACCCGACATAACTTCAATCAAAATCAAATCGATTTAGCCAAGTTATCGCAAATCAACAGTTTATCGCCACTGCCCGCAGCGACACTGGTGTTGCTAAAATTGCCAAACAACCACAGCTATTTACGATATCAGTTGCGCCAGTTAAAACTGCAACTGCCGGCATCATGTATTATTTTGGCTAGCGCTAAAGCCAAAGATATCACTCCAAACCTGCTGTCAATTTTTCAACAAGAACTGGGGCCCGCCACCGCATCTTTGACGATTAAAAAGTGTCGTTTGATTAGTGTCACTATTGATCCGGCATTGACTTCACCTGCGACGCCTGTCTTTCCAATACGTTGGAACTCGCCGGATGATCAACAAGTGTTGATCAATCATGCCAACGTATTTTCCAGGGAGCAGCTCGACCAAGGTGCCCGATTTTTATTGCAGCATATTCCAGTGTGCGCGCCCGAGCAACGCGTCATCGATTTAGGTTGTGGTAATGGTGTGTTGGGTCTTGCGATGTTACAGCGTCAACCCCAGATCAAGCTGGTATTTGCTGATGAATCGTATATGGCCGTTGATTCAGCTAGACTGACATTGACAGCCAATAGAGCTGATCTCCTAGCTCAGGCAGAATTTTCAGTCGATGATTGCCTGAGCCAACAACTCGCAAATTCGGCGGACTTTATTATTTGTAATCCGCCCTTTCATCAGCAAAATGCGATTACTGACCATATCGCTTGGCAGATGTTTGCTGATGCACAACGTGTACTTAAAAAACATGGCCGACTTCGAATTGTCGCGAATCGGCACCTCGCATACAGCGAAAAATTAGCCAGATTATTCGGCGGTTGTATCCATGTCGCGAGCAATGCAAAATTTACTATTTTAGAAGCAATTAAAAGGAACTGAAAATGCGTCGTCTGTTATTAGTCTCGTTACTGTCATTAGCTGCCTGCAGTAACCCCGTTCCATCTTTTATTGTGGCGCCACAGGTGTTTTGGAATCAATCCAACCAACTGAGTAACGTCGCCATTAGCATAAATGTGCAGGACAATCGCCCAACAGAGGGCACGCTCATCATGCGTGACGGGGATAAAGTAAATTCCTACCCGACCAGCAATAATTTACCACAGCAGTTACAACAGGTGCTCACCGACGCGTTAACGCAGCAAGGCGCAAGGGTTTCCGCAGCTGAGCCTGTGGTCGTGACTGTGCAAATTAATCAACTCGAAGCCAATGCCGAGCTTAAAACTGTTGAACACGTAGTTAAAAACAACGTTGAATTAACCGTATTAATTGAACGAAACTCTGGCTCTTTTAATAAAAGTTACAGCGGTAAAAGCAGTTTTTCCGGCCCGTTTAAACTCGACACCGCTGTCGCTGAACGCGAATTAAGAGTACTGACCGAGCAAGTACTGGCCAATATTCTGCGGGATCCAAGCTGGCAGGATTTTTTAAGGAACTAACCCATGCGTCATCTGGTTTTGGTGTTGTTCGCACTGATGAGCTTCGCGAGTGCGGCAAAGGGTGAGTTTCTGCAAAAGGACAATTTGTTTCCACGGGTGAAATTTGAAACCAGTGAAGGCGCTATTGTCGTCGAGCTAGACCGCAGCCGCGCAGCGATTACGGTTAATAACTTCCTGACTTATGTTGAACAAAAACGCTACGACGGTACTTTGTTTCATCGGTTGGAGCCGGAATTTGTGCTGCAGGGTGGTGGCTATGATCGAGAATTAAAGCCGGTACAAAACTTCGCCGAGATTATTAATGAATCAGGCAACGGACTAAAAAACCGGCTGTATACCATTTCAATGGCCAGACAAACCGGACCACATACCGCCACCAGTCAGTTTTTCTTTAATCTTAACGACAATCCAAGCTTGGACCCAGGGCGCAACTGGGGCTATGCCGTGTTTGGGAATGTTGTTGAGGGCATGGACGTTTTCGATAAAATAAAACTGATTGAAACACAATTTAACGAGAAACTTGGCTGGGACAATTTTCCAAAAAAACCAGTTGTACTGGTCCGGGTTATTTTACTTCCATCCACTTAATTCCGACTATACTTGCCCTAACGATCACTGGCGTCCACAAGCGTGGGGTCGGTGGTCGCAATTCGCTTCATATACAACTGCTTTTGGCCACAAACTCATTGTGCCAAATTCAGTTATACACTAGGTGAAGCCAATATTGGCGGGGCACAGCCATGTTAAACGTATTTATTGAACAAAAATCTCAACAACTGATTTTTTATGTTTCGCGTTTTTTACGCGGGCAAATTCCACATTGCGAACTGCATTTGTTTATCTGGGATACCTTAGAAGAATGGGCGCAATTGCATGTCAACGAGCAGAAGCCGGCAAACTTTCACGAACAGGTGTTCTGGCATGTGCTCTATCAACTGGAATATTGGTCAGAACAAGAATTGTTACGAAACAAAAATCTACGTAAACAACTACAGAACTGTTTAGGATATTTACGGGGCAAAGTGTGCCCGCCCATCGATTGTGTTGGGATCAGACCCTAAACCCGATAGCTTGATATATTCCCCAATCGAAACAGAGCTTTTACTTTCTTCAATCTGCGCACTTTGTTAAGGTGCAGCTTCTTTTTTTGATCTCGCCGGAGTAATCCTCAGATGTCCGAAGTTGTGGCTACACCGGCCAGCTTTCGTCACGCCTTGCAACAATATTATGATCGCAGGTTGTTATATATTTTCATCCTTGGTTGCTCGTCTGGCTTCCCTTGGGTGCTGATCGGTTCAGCTATGAGTGGCTGGTTAAAAGACGCGAACCTCTCCCGCGCCGCGATTGGTTATTTTGGCTCAGTAACCGCGGTCTATGCGCTTAATTTTTTATGGGCGCCATTGGTTGACCGTGTTCGACTGCCTTGGCTGTACCAAAATGTCGGGCAGCGTCGCAGCTGGGTGTTGACCATGCAGGGGCTAATCGCCATGCTGACGCTTGCCATTGCCTATACCAACCCTGCGCTCAGTTTGCTTTGGACTTCACTACTAGCCCTATTAATCGGCCTGTTTGCCGCAACAATGGATGTCGCCATCGATGGCTACCGTATTGATATCATTGGTAATGAGCCTGCAAAATTACCTGCGGCGGCGGCGATGAGCGTGGCAGGCTGGTGGACTGGATATTCGTTGCCTGGCTATTTTGCTTTTCATTATGCCGATAGCATTGGCTGGCCTACGGTTTATCTGGGATTAGCGATGATGCTCGCTGCACTCGCCGGAATTACCCTGCTGATAAAAGAGCCGATGACCAACCGCGATTTACTGCAACAAAAGGCCGCCGAACGATATCAAAATTCGTTACAACATCCAATGGTACTGTGGTTACTGGTGACCGTTGTCGAGCCCTTTGCCGAGTTTTTCCGCCGCAATGGCCTGTGGCTATCGGTCAGCTTGATTGTATTTATTCTGATTTTTAAATTGGGCGAAGCATTTCTCGGCCGGATGTCGATACAGTTTTATCGGGAGATTGGTTTTAGTAATGAGCAAATAGCTGAATACTCGAAACTGATTGGTTGGGGAGCAACGATGGCCTTCACACTTCTTGGTAGCTTGCTTAACGTTCGTTTTGGGGTGATTAAAGGGCTGATGTTGGGTGGCATTACCATGGCGGGCAGTAATCTCATGTTCGCTTGGATAGCGCAAGTGGGTCCTGATGAAAATTTACTGCTCTGGACAATTTTACTGGACAACTTTACTACCGCATTTTCGATCGTGGCATTTGTCGCTTTTCTGACTAGTTTCACCGGCGTGGCATTTTCAGCCAGTCAATATGCACTACTGGCATCGATTGGCAATTTTGCGCGGACTTCGATGGCGTCTTTTGGCGGAGTACTGGTCGATAAACTCGACGGAAACTGGACCTTGTTTTTCCTTATTACATCACTGATGGTGATCCCAGCCTTGCTATTATTATTACTCATTACCCGGATGCTGAAACAACGGCGCCTACTGGGTGCGGATCCGACAACTTGAGGTCATATCGTTTGTTAGTATGCGAACTACAGAGCTCTGGCGCATCAAAATGAGCTCTGTATTTGCAAACCAAAATCCCCATGGTCGGTATAAGGTGTCATGCTAATCCCATGATATGGCGTGGTGAAAAAATAACTACTCGCAATGCCAAGTGCCGCACCCGCCACAACATCACGACTGTAATGTGCTTTCGCATCAACTCGACTATACCCAACATAACTAGCCGCGACTGCGGCAGGCAAAGCGTATTTCCAACCGTAGCGATAATAGACAAAGGCTGCAGTCGTAAAGGCGGTCGTACTATGGCCCGAAGGGAAAGAGTCACAGCATTCGCCATTCGGTCGCTGTTGTTGTGCTAAATGTTTAATAGCCTCCGTCGACAACTTTGACGCGAGCAGAGATTTCGCAAATTGCCAGCTACCACTCGCATCGTCTTCAATCAATAAGCTCGTGCCAAATGCCAGAACCGGCATGGCAATGGTCAGGCGATCGCCATTTTTTTCAGTTTGGCTGGCCGCATCGACCGCCACTGAGCAAAAACATAAGCAAAAACATAAGCAAAACATAGTGAAACTCAAACAACATTTTAACCAATTCATAGAAACTCCCTTGGGGGTATTGCTCAGAGTTCATGGGGCGAAGGTTATTTTTAGACGCCACCCGCAAAAACCTTTTCAGCAGCTTGGCAGTGATTACTTAACAGAGTCTTAAAGTGATGGCGTCGTCCAAACTTTAAAAAAGGTTATTGAGAATAAAGGCAATGCTTTATGTCAGGAATAAACAACGTCTGACTGATGTCCGCGTGTCACGCATCAGCTGACTGCATGTGGTAGCGAACAGACCACCCTGAGCTCATCAGACGATGTCTACAACGACAAAGGAGGCTTAGCGAAGAAAGTTGATAAAATAGGCGCCGCCCCTCGCATTAAAAACAACAAAGCCGCAATCTTGCGGCTTTGTTGTTTCTGCTACTGAATATACAGTCAATGACTACTGTTGACTCAATACCTGCTTTAATCCGTCCGCTGGGTCGACTTCCAATGCCTGACAGTACCGGACAAACTCCACCACATCCAATCTTCGTTCCTGATTTTCTACTTTTCCTATAAAGGAATGTGGGGTACCCAATACTTCAGATAGACTGCGCATGGTATGGCCCTTATCTTGCCTTTGCCGCTTTAACCAAACACACAGCCTTTTATTTTCGTCAGAAATGACGCTTTTAGTACCTTTCATAACGTTGTTTTCTCCCAGCGTTAAACGCCTTTTTTTATGTCAAACACTTCCTGCCAAATCAAAATCCAAACCTTATTGGTGTACCAATAAGCAACAATAATCAGTTAATTAAACCATAGGATGCGACGAGCGTATAGTTACAGCCGTTAAAATTTGTACGCAATCAATACAAATTTACATATGTCACTGATAATAAT
>JBBKWN010000032.1:0-11473 GCA_037968955.1 Rheinheimera sp.
GCCGTTGCTCCCAGTAGGAGAATGTTGAGTTTTTTAAAACAAATACACTTTTTATTTTTCTTTTAATAAAATCATTTTGGTTTGGAACATATTTTAATATCGATTCGCCAATTTCTGGTTTTTCATTGGATTCTATCCGATCGAAAAAGAAATCATTTACATAAACTATAGATAAATCTTCATCGACAACACATACACCTATTGAAAGTTGTGAAAGAATATTTTCATAGAGCTCGTTAGCTACTTTTTCAATCATACGTATCCAATAATTTAACTTAGTAATTCATTTATTTTTGACTTAAGGCTAACAATTGATTGTTCATCTAAACAAATAATAAGCCTCGAGTAAAAGCTACTGTCTTCCAAGCTGAAACATATTTCAAGTAACAATGCATGTTGCCAGCTGTATTTTTCTACACTTTGAGATTCAGCAGATATAATAGATGGAGCGCTTAAATGTAGCCTTGTATCTAATTGTTCTACTAATCCTTTTAAGCAGGCTCCAGCAAGTATGTTCGTAAGTTCAAGGACTAATTCCGTAAAGCTATTATCGGACATCGGTTGTTCGTAGAGCATAGTTTCACCTAACTGCTCACATCCCTCTTTACTTATGATCGATATCACCTCACCTCTGAATTGACCTGTAAACGACTGTCTAGCATAAAAATTTTCATTTTCTGAATTGTAGATTTCAAAAAAACTAGTAGGTGACGTCACACTGATTTTCGGAATTGATAGAATTACACGAATATCAATCAGGGTTGCTAAAGCACTCGCAGCTTGCCCCATTGAGATATTCATCAGTTCTTGTAGGGCGTCACGTTGTTCTTCGGAAATTAAAGTTAGGGAATTCATATAACTCCCACTTCAAAAAGTATTGAATGTAGTTCATTTGCAGCTAATGGTTTTTGTAAAAACCGTACCGCGCCTAGCGCAATCACTTTTTCAATGGCTTTAGGTTGAATATCCGCACTTATAACAAAAACTATTACTTTTAATTTTTGCAGTTGTATTTCTTCTAAAACTTGGTATCCATCCATGATTGGCATTTGTAGATCAAGAAATAATATTTCTGCTTTTCCCGCATAAATGGCTTCAAGCGCTTCTTTGCCGTTGGTCGCTTCGGTAATTTCTCCCGAGAGCTCAGGAGGTAACATCTTTTTTATGTTCTTTCTTGACATCATGGAGTCATCGGCAATCGTGACAGGTATTGGCATAGTCGTTTCCCCAACTAGAACTATGAGTTGAGTCTAGCCCGTTTAACTGTATATGCCATGATGTTGGCTTATATTTGAAAATATCCGCGCGAATAGTCTATATATCAACACCTTGCCGTCAAGGCATCGATAGGTTGTGGTGACGCTGGGATTATTTGCAGTACAGCCTGAGTTTAACCGTAAGCAACTGACTTTATTCATGTAAGTAGCGGTGGCGTGAGGGAGGGTGCCGTTGGTTCTCAACAACAAGGTCGTCGACTGACGGTTACTGCTCGTTCAGTCGTTCGGCGTCGATTCGAGATAAAAGCCAAGTCTGAAGCTTGGCTTTTTTGTGGTTAATACTGGTAATAATCGGCTTTTTTCAACAACGATTCTGTCGTCAGTTTACCGGTGACACATTGATTAATATCGGACTTTTTGAAAACCCAATAAATGTCTTGGCTGTTGCGGCCATGCGAATTTGACAGTTGCAGTGATACAAATTCGTTGTCGTTGAGCTCGCGTAAACTTGCACCATAATCACACAAGGCATTGGCGAAATTGACGCTGATCAGCACAATCAGTTCTTTTTGTTTTTCGGCGGCGATTTTTGCTTGTTCCGCCCGTTTTTTCTGATACTCCAGTTCCATCACATTGTATTTTTGCTGCATCTCATCGAGGCGTTTTTTGAATCCGGCACTTTTACTGTTGATCTCGCTCAGCTCTTTTTGTTGATCCGCATCGAGTTTGCCGACTTTGCTTTTGAAGTCAAGATCGCGTTTTTCACGCTCTAAATCACGAACTTCACGCTCCAGATCGCGTTTTTGATCCCGAATGTCGCGCATTTGATCTTGTTGCCGCTCTTGCAGCTCCATCATCTGCTCTACTTCGGCTTCTGCTTGTTCGGCAATAGCCTCCAATGCATCGTGATCAATTTGGCCGCCGTTCATAGCAGCATTTGCCGCTGCGGATGCTCGGGCTGAAATGGCGGCAATTTGCTGTTTGTCAATCATCGGCGCCGCAGCTGCAACAGGTGCCACTGCTGACTTCCCTGGTATCGGAGGCAACGACGGCATGGGGGGCATCGCAAAATAGCGACCAAAACTGCCCTGCGTACTGGTTTGAAATAACACGCCTTGGCCTGCCAAATAACTATGGCTGATCCGGCCAACACCGGAGTCCCGGCCTTGCCCCAACGAGGTTTGCAGAATGGTCTGCATAATTTCAAGATTTTGCTTTAGTTTAGGGCTGACCTGGGTGGCCGCCTGGCTGCTGGTGCTTAACAATAAGGTCGCAAGCGCAGCCAGATAAGGTGTCAGTTTCATAGTCTAGTTACTCCGTTTGGGATCAATTTGCGTTCGGTTTGGCAGATAGTTGCTGCCGAAGTCTTGTCTGGCCTGAGTCGGTTGAATGTTATCCTGCCAGTATTGCCAATCAGACTGTCGTTGTTGATTTAGATATTCCACCAGTTCAATCATGTCGCCGCGGCGAGATTTTTGTTCATTTTCGGTCAGATAGTCTTTGAGCAATACCAGCTGCGTCGCTTGTTGTTGCTGCTGGTTTTGCAGTTGCTGCTGCAAATAGTGCTGCTGTTCTTGTTGGAAACTCGCCAGCATGGTGTTCAGTTGCTGCTGTTGTTGCAGGCTATTGTTCTGGTTCCAACTAAGCGCCAAGGCGCCGTCTTGTAGTTGCAGTTGTAAGGGGGACATGCTGATCACCAGCGCTAATGCAGACATGCCGACACTTAATTTAGGCCACCAAGTAGTTTTTGTGGACCGGCCGCCCCACTGTTGGCGGAACATCTGGCTCGTGTCGACATCGGGTACCGCTGCATAGGCGGGTAATTTGGCTTGCCGCTGTAGTTGTTGCGCTGTCAAAAAACGGCCATACCATTCGCTGTCTGATTGCAGTTGATGCTCACACTCGGCCGTTGTCAGTTTCCCGGCGAGCCAAGCTTCAAAAATTTGCTGATTGTTCAACATGGGCTACCTCCAACTGCGTTCGCAGTTTATCTAATGCCGCGTAAAATCTTGATTTGACGGTGTTACTGGAAATCGCCAGCTGATCGGCAATTTCGTCAAATGTAAATTGCTGATAAAACCGTAATTCGACCACCAACCGCTGGTCAGCGGGCAAATGTCGTAATTGGTGCTGGACGATTTTCTGCGTTTGCTGGCCATAAATTTTTGATTCTTGACTTGGCTCATCGTCATTGAATAAATTCGGGTTATCGTCAATATCCTGCGTTGGTTTGCGCTTACGTAACATGTCCATTGCTCGGTAGTTGGCAATGCCAAACAACCAAGTTTTAAAGCTGCTATCGCCGCGAAATTGCGCCAGATTGCGACATAACACCAACAACACATCTTGCAGTAAATCGCGGGCATCATCCGGATTGCCCATCAGCCGTAGGCCATAATGGTACAGCATGCTTTGGTAGCGGCTGACTAACTGCTGCCATGCTCGCTCATCGCCATCCAGCGCTTTATTAATTAAGCTTTCGTCACTGCGTTTAAACACTTGAGTCAGGTTCTTTAGTTTTGATGTGCATTGGTCGGCCTTAGGTCAAAAAAAGTTTTATCTTTTGGCAGAAAAAATAAAATAGGCAGAAATTTCTTAAAGACAATTGAATTTATTATACATTTTTTGATGGCGTCAAAATTCGTTGCTGCAAAATTCTGCCGGGTGGCGGTGGCTATTATATTGAAATCGATCCAGCGCACGAGTTGGTACGTATTTCTAATTAACCTGTCTAAAAAGGAAATGTCATGTTCCGCCCAGCCATTGTTGCCAGTCTTGTTACTCTATTTGGTTGTAGCCAGTCGGTGCAAGATTATAAAACACTCTCGCCGCAGCTGCAGCTTACTCAATTTTTTCAAGGCAGCAGTGAGGCCGTCGGCGTGATGCATGATTGGCGCGGCAAACAATCGGTGCGCTTTGTCGCTGAACTATGCGGCCAGTGGCAAGGCGATCGCGGTGATTTATATGAAATTTTTAATTTCAGTGATGGCCGTATCGATAAAAGACACTGGCAGCTGACGCAAAGCGCTGATGGTTCAGTGCAGGGCACCGCCGAAGATGTGGTTGGACAAGCGCATGGCCAACTGGCCGGTAATACTTTGTACTGGGAATATACCCTACGTATTCCACAAGATAATGATTACATTGATGTCAAAGTAAAAGACTGGTTGTACCAAATAAGCCCAGGGCAGGTGATTAATCGTTCGACCTTACATAAATTTGGCTTTACCGTTGGCGAGTTGACCTTGGCTATCCGCCAATTGCAACCACAGGCCGATTGTGCCGCCTTTATCAAAAAGTATCAGGCGACCGAACGTTCAATACCCTTGGCAGCCATCTAGTTGGATTAGGGTTGGCGTGACTGCGGAGCGCAATCAAGCGCACTGCGTTTCATCAGAGGGGTCTGGGTAAGCATCACGGATCGCGATAAAACGATCAATATGTCGCAGCAGGATATTCACCAATATTGGGTCAAACTGTTTACCTTTCTCATCTGCCAGATATTGCAATATTTTGGGCATCGGCCACGCGGGTTTGTAGCAACGCTCGCTGGCAAGTGCATCGAAGACATCTGCCAACGCGGTGATCCTACCGGCAATATGAATCTCTTCACCTTTTAAACCACGTGGATAGCCATTACCATCCCAGCGTTCATGATGTTCATACGCGATAAGCGCACCTTGTTGCAAAATTTCATTCTGAGATTTTTGTAAGATCTGATAACCGATTTCGGCGTGTTGGCGCATGATCTGCCATTCATCTGCATCATGTTTGCCGGGTTTATTTAAAATATGATCAGGGATCGCAATTTTACCGACATCGTGTAATGGTGAAGCGAGTTTTATTTTTTCAGCATCATAAGCGGATAAACCATATTGCTGTGCCAGCAAATAGCTAAAATTGGCGACTCGTTTTACATGGCTGCCGGTTTCTTTTGATCGCCGCTCGACTGCTTCACCCAAAATATAAGACAGCTCGCGTTGACTTTCTTTGATGCTCTCACGCAGTCGGATATTTTCGTAAGCCACCGCAATATTACTGGCAAAATAACTGAGTAAATGATGCTCCACTTGATCAAACTTGCTGTCTTTACTGACGTACAACAAATTTTCCAGACCGCGGCTGGTGGTAAAAAAACCGACAAAATAATCTTCGCCATGGTGAGACTGTTTGAGTTGATGCACTTTGGTTAGCTTCGCGACCACATCATCGGGCAATACTTTTGTTGGGTGGGTGTCATGCCCTGTGGCAGCAATAATATCCAGTGAAAGTTGGTGTCGGTTCGGATCTCCGGTAGCGGCACAGCAATAGATTTGTTGATGCTCCAACCCTAACAAATGGGCGGCCTGCGCCAGAATATTTGAGGCAAATTCGGTCAGGTTTTCGCATTCCAAGAAACCAACGGTCGAAGCGATAATTTTTTCCAGACCTTTTTTATTGTTTTCAATAATGCAGATATCGCGATAAGAACGGAGTGCAGAATACAGCAGCGTTTTTAGTCTGATGGCGGTGACTTCAGTTTTGTTTTTGTAGTCATTAATATCATAGTCACGGATCACACTTTCTTCCGGCGCTTCGCCAGGTTGACCAGTCCGTAAAATCAAGCGGATTTGATGTTGCTGCAGCTCACCGCGTATTGATTTCACTAAATCCAGACCGGCATGATTGGTTTCCATTACCACATCAATAATGGCTACCGCAATATCGGTTTGTTGCTCAAGCATGCGAAAGGCTTCGCCGGCGCTGAAGGCATGTTGTAGCTCCAGCCGTCGGTTTTCAAACATGAACTCACGCAACACTAAAGTGGTAATTTGATGGACACTTTCATCATCATCGATCACCAACACTTTCCATGGCTGCGAAGAACTAGTGACGGGCTCAGGGTCGGTTTGTGGTAAGGATCCGTTTTCGTGACTAAATAGAAAATCCGAATGACTCATAAAACAAGCTCAAGACAAAGAGTGGCTATTAACTATGGCTGAGAATTCATTTTTTGCACCCCTTAGCGATTTTCTAGTGACTCCAATTCGATATTAATAGCGTTGCAGGAAATCTGAATTTCAAACAACGACATCACCAGCGATAACAATAAACTGATTAGGCTGGCGCCAAAAAAGATTTGACCAGCGAGCTCCCAAGTTAAAAATAGTGCAAACATCGACAGTGTACACAGCATAAAACTAATCACGCCCCAGCGTTGCATCGACCGGATCAGCACAATACGTCGACGTAGATTTTCAATTTGCCGCTTTGCCAACTCTCGCACCTGCTTACCTTCGCGGTTATTCAATTGCCGAATAAGCTGTGCTAACACCAAAAATCTGTTGGTATAGGCCAGTAGCAACAATGAAATTGCTGGAAATAATAAAGCTGGTGTGGTGATCGTCATCATAAAAACCTCTGCAATAGTTGCCTATGTTGGCCTGAAAATTCACCGTAACAATTTGGTTCGCTTGAGTTCGGAACTCATATTACACTTAATCCATTCAAAGATATGGCGTTGCGGAGCCCTCGATGGCGGTTGATTTGTGGAGCGCAATGCTCACTTTATTCCTGATTATGGATCCGCTGGGTAATTTACCCATAGTGGTGGCAATTTTAAAAGATTTAAAACCTGAACGTCGCCGTTTGGTGTTGATCCGAGAGTTAATGTTGTCACTGGTGATCTTGCTCGCTTTTTTGTTTGGCGGTCAAAGTTTTCTGAATTTGTTGGGAGTAAAAGAAGAAGCGGTCAGTATTGCCGGCGGGATTATTTTATTTTTAATTGCCATTCGGATGATTTTCCCACCGCCAGGCGGTATGGTGGCGTTAAAAGAAGGGGAAGAACCGTTTTTGTTTCCGTTAGCGGTGCCCATGATCGCCGGCCCTTCTATTCTCGCGGCGTTAATTTTGTTAGCCAATCAGCAGCCGGGCCAAATGCTCGACTGGACTTTGGCTTTGTGTGGTGCCTGGCTGATTAGTTCTGCCATTTTATTGTTTGCACCCTTATTACATCGCGTTTTAGGCGAGCGTGGTCTGACCGCGATGGAACGATTAATGGGGATGATTCTGGTCATTATCGCCGTTCAAATGTTGTTAAATGGCATTGGCCATTATTTTAAGTGGGATTAACAGATGCAAGTGGTGCCGCCACAGACCGAGCTGGCTGAACAGACGCTCATTCAAACCGCGCAACAACAGCTGGAAACTACCTTAGTGGATTTCTCCGGCCAATTATTGGCGCAGCAACAACAACTGTTAGAGCAATTGACGGCTGCCGTGCGGTCCAGCATTGAACAACAATGGCAGCAAAAGCTGGCCACGCAACAGCAACAGCTTACCAGCCAGCTAAGCGCCGCTGATGGTGCGAGTGTGTTGCAAGACGAGTTGCAGCAACATAATGCGCAGTTGCAGCAGCAACTTGAATTGCTACAGCAACAACAGCAGAAAAATATGCAGCTGCTGGAACAGCAAATTCAACAACTTACCAAGCAGCGGCAGCTGCTGTCGGACGAAAAAGAAGAGGCTTTGACGGCAATGGAACGGCTGGCCGTGCAGCTCAAACAAAGCCAGGACGATTATAAAGCGGAAAAGTATCGGGTGATCGAGCTAGAGCAGCAGCTGACAGGCTCGGCGGCCGCACAACAGCAAAAGTTTCAGTCAGCGCTGGTTGCGGTTGAACAGCAACGAGACGAATTGCAGTTCGCTTTAGACCAAGCAAGTGTCGCGGCCAAAACCCAACAGTTATTACTTGAGGACAATCAGCAAAAACTACAACACCAAGCTGCCGGTTCGTCTGAGTTGACCCAGCAAATTCATCATCTGCAGCAGCGCCAGCTACAACTAAATGCCGAACTTGTTGCATCACAACAAGAAAAACAACAGGCATTGGCTGCTGAACAACAAAGTCAGCAACAAGTGCAGCAACTGCAAACAGAGCTGAGCGCACTTCAACTGCAGCTACAACTGCAAGCGCAACAACAAGAACTCAATAGCAACTTACAGGCAGGGCAGCGGACGCAGGCGGATTTAACACAGCTTGAGCAACAACTTGCCGAGCAACAAAGTAGCCATCAACAACAACTCGCCAGCCAGCAGCACCAAGCTGAGCAACAATTGCAGCAGGAATTACAAGCGCAGCAAGTGAAGTTCGAACAACAGCAAGCCGAACTACAACAACAATTAACACAATATCAGCAGCAAATTTCATCGATGGCGGTGCAGCTGAATCAAATGTCGGTGATTGATCGGCAATTGCAGCAAGATTTAACGGTCAAATTGCAGCAATTTAAACAACTAGAGCTCGAGCATCAGCAGCTAAGCAGCGCCGTGACACAGCAGCAGACACAGCAGTCCGCTCATGACGCGAAAATCAGTGAGCTACAACAGCAGCTGCTAGAAAAACAACAACAAGCAGCCAATCAACAACAACAACTAATTCAGTTACAGCAACAGGAACAGGAATGGCAAGCTTTGCAGCACAAACTGGAAAGCCAATTGTTCCGCGCACAAACAAGGCAGCAGGCGCTGGAAGAGCGTTATCAGACCGATAATGACCAAACACGTGAGACCATTCGTGTACTACGTCAGCAATTACAAACCTTAGAAACCGAAACGCACGAACAGCAGCAATTGTTAGAGCAGCAGCTCACCGAATACCGGCTGAAATTTGAATATGCACAGCGTCAAATTAATGCAGCCAACGGCTGAACAGGCCAGGCCGATGCAGTGCGCCACTGACCATGCAGCAGTCGCCATCATGACGCTGATAGCAAGGCGGGTGACTCTGTCAAAGTGGTCGCAAGTTGGGCGATGTTATCGCTGACGCAAAACAACGAAGCTGCAGTGGTAAGTTGCAACCGAATAACCTGTCGCTGGCTGGTTCTGCCTGTCAGCGTTGTGTATCATACCGGCCTTGATTCCACGCCAGCATGGTGGGGATGGCTCAGATAGAGAATGACATGAATTCAAAAGCGAATAATTTCCAGCGGATGCGTGATTTGGGATTTTATCAACAAGCCGCCGTCGCCGCGACGCTGCTCGAACGGATGATCCCAAGCTACCAGTTGTTTGCTGAAGTCAGTAATTTTGGTGATGCAGCACTCCCACGCCATGTGCTGGATTTAGTTTGGGAATGGTTGCAGGTCAAACGCGCGAAAATTAATTTCGATAAACTCCAAGAAGAGTTGGAACTGGTGACGCCAGAAACCAGCCACTTTGATATGTTTGGAGTTTATCCGGCGGTTGATGCCATGATCGCGTTAGATTCAATGCTCAACGGTATCACCGAGCAAGATAGCAGCGAATTTATCAATGTGGCGAAAATTTCGCAGGCCTCAGTGGCGCGCTTGATTGAACATGAATCGGCCGATTTGGATATCACCACTGAAGCTGAACTGCGCAAAGTGGTGCGGGATCATGAGTTGATGGAGTACGAAATGGATTGTCTGGTGGCGCTGATGGACACCGTCGAGCCATGGCAACATTTTGGTCGGGCAGAAGTGCAGCAGCTGCGAGCTTGGGTGAAAGAGCAAGGCGTGACCAATCTAGGGATGGAGCTTTCTCTTGATCAAAACGAGCCAAATGGAATGACTCCAGAGCAGGTTTAACCTGCTCTGTTTGGTTGCTTCAGTGTTAGCGGTGTCGTTGCAGTTCGTTGTCGCACAGTACGCTGCGGCTTACTGATTTAACCCGGCGCCACCCGCTGATACAATCGATAGGCCAACTGCCCAGCAATACTTTCTTTGCACAATCGCCAGTGCGCGGGCAAGCTTGCCACATTTAACTCTTTTTCACATTCCAGATAAATCTGAGCTTCGGCGGTCAACCAGCCTTGTTGTTCCAATAAGGCCGCACAAGGTAATGCCAAATCTTGCCGAAACGGCGGGTCAATAAACACTAAATCATATTGGCGCTGGGCACTTTGTTGCAGATATTGCAGGCAGTTGGTCGCGACCACTTCCGCGTTGCTGCATTTTAGCGTTGCCATATGCTGCTGTAGTTGCTTCACCGCCGTTTTATCCAGTTCCAGCAAGGTGGCGTATGCCGCTTGCCTCGACAAGGCTTCCAGCGCCAGACTGCCGCTGCCGCTAAAACAATCGAGCACGATGCTGCCGGCGGTATCTTGCATCAACCAGTTAAACAAGGTTTCTTTGACCCGATCGGTGGTGGGGCGCAGCCCGGCAGCATCAAGTACCGGTAATTTTCGTCCGCGCCACTGACCACTGATGATCCTGACAAAACCGGTGCCGCCATGGGCTGGAGGTGGTTGTGGAGTACGACGTGATTTCATCGGGAGTTTATGCCTGAATAATAAAGGTGGTAGTATAAAGGGCGATTTTACCTGAGTTTCGAATTTCTAACAGCGGACCCTATGACAAAACCTAATAAACTGTTTTCCTGGCTTGGCTTTGGCAAAAAGCAGGATGATAAATCGACCCCCACCACGGCGCCAGAGTCTGTGGTCGAAATCACCAACGACGCCCAGACTGAGACTAGCGCCAAGACGTCTGCTGACGCCGCTATCACGCAGGGTACAACCCCAAACAGCGCCGATACAACAAACGCGCCGTTGACCCAGCACCAAGATGCGCCGGCGCATAGTGCCAGCGTGACGATGACACCGCCTGCAACAACAGACGCTGAAACCCCCAATTCTGAAACAATCGACTCTGAAAAAATCGATTCTGAAACAATCGACTCTGAAACAATTGATGCCGCTATTGCGGAATTCACCAGCGCTGCGGATATAACCGCAGAACCTGTGTCGAATGTTGATCTGGCGACTACTGCAATAACGCCGGTGCCATCTGAGTCGTTGTTAGAGTCGCCGATCGTGGCAGCGGAAATTATCGAGACGGAGCCGGTAACAACTGCAGCGCCTGCGGTTGAGCCGCCTGCTGAAAACTTGACATCGCCAGCAACAACATCGGTTACGTCAGCTGGCATCCTCGTTGAAAACGTGGCTGTCATCGCTGATAAAAAACCGGGCTTTTTCGCACGATTAAAACAAGGTCTGAGTAAAACCAGTCAGAACTTGGGCAATGGTTTGGCGAGTTTATTCCTCGGTAAAAAAATTGATGACGATTTATACGAAGAGCTGGAAACACAGTTGTTGATGGCGGATGTCGGTGTCGATACCAGTCAGAAACTGATTAAACAGCTGGTGCAACATGCCGATCGCCGGCAATTAAAAGATGCCGACAGCTTGTATGAAAAATTACAGCAGGAAATGGCTAATTTATTGGATGATGTGGAAAAGCCGCTCGATACCAGCA
>JBBKWN010000033.1:0-33335 GCA_037968955.1 Rheinheimera sp.
TTTTATATGTGGCCTCAATTTTGCTAACCTTGTTCGCAATCTAGCATTTCCCTCTTTTAGGACTTCTTCGATGAAAACTACGTTATTGGCTGTAGTAAGCGCAGCAATTTTAAGCGGCTGTGTGATCCATGTTGGCGGCGGTCACAATCGCCCAGATCAGCATCGCACCGAACGGTTGGCACTTGATGCAGCTTCATTAACCCAACTTGTCGCGTCAACCGGCGCCGGCTCGTTGTTAATTCAGGGCGAACAAGGCCGTACATCGATAGAAGTGGTCGCCGAAATTTATAGTTACGAAGACATCGAGGCAAAGATCAGCCTAGAAAAACAAGGTAACAAGGCACAATTACACGCCAGTTTGCCGCGCAGTTTTGTCCAAGGTGACAGTCCATATATCAACCTCGTGGTTAAAGTGCCAGCGGCGTTTGCTCTAACGCTGGACGATGGGTCTGGTGACACCGTGATTGAAGGTTTAACCGGTGCTTTAAACGTGACGGATGGTTCGGGTGACCTGCGGATCACTGGCGGTAGCTCACTGCGGGTCGAGGACGGCACTGGCGATTTATTTGTTCGCAATATGGCTGGTGATGTTTTCATCGAAGATGGCTCTGGTGATATGGTGATCGAACAGATTGCAGGTGTAGTCACTATTGACGATGGTTCGGGTGATATCCGGGTGTTTCAGACTGCGGGTTTGACCATTACCGACGCCGGCTCGGGCGATCTGGACATCGACCAAATCAACGGTCCGGTGTCGATTGCAAAAGATTAATCATCTTCGCCAGCAGACGATTGTCGTCTGCTGGCCACTGCTGCTTAGATGTACTAGCTTAGATGTACTAGCTTCGATGTACTCGCCTAGAGTCACGCTTGCTCTTCCAAACACACTTACCCACTTCGACTTTAAACGTCAAATCACACCATTTATCCGGCTTTTCTGCCGCAGATCACTTTTCTTAGCTCAAAATTGCCCACCTTTATTACATTGGCTGTCACTGAGTAACAAAACATCCAAAGGCAATTGATATGACAACTTCTTCGATCCGCGCGTCTTTGCTCGACATTTATATCGCACCTTCACAAGCCTATGCCCGATTACGTGGCAGCGGCAGCAATGGCTTGTTGCTAGTAGCTCAATTATTGTTGACGGCCTTGGCGTTTTATCTGTTTTACCAGGGCATGTCCGCCGAATGGCTGGTCGAGCAACAATTATTGCATACCGGTGATTTAACCCCAGCCGAGCTGGAACAAGCCCGCGCGGTGATGGCACAAACAGCGCCTTACAGCAGCATCATCGCGACCATCTCAGCGCCAATTATGCTGCTGCTGATCAATGCCATCCTCGCTGGCTACCTGAATTTAATCACTAAAATGAGTGGCGATTTTAGTTATCAGGACTGGTTTGGTTTTAGTGTCTGGAGCCAAATGCCGATGCAGCTACACACTCTAGGTGTGATTTTATTGGTGTTATTTTCTGATACTCCCAATCTACCGCTCGCAATAGTGAATTACGCTTCGCTCAACCAATTGATTCTGCAATTGCCCATTGGCGCCCCTTTTTACAACTGGGCTGAATCATTTAATCTGTTTATGTTTTGGCAAATTGCCGTGATGGCCATTGGTTTACGCCAATGGTGTCACTTCAGTATGGTCAAAGCGACGATGCTCGCCGCCCTACCGACAGTGGTTATTTTTGGAATTTGGGCCTTGTTCGTGTGATGGCCACACATGCTCAGTCCGGTGAAGGATTGGGCATGATTTCTCTTTAGCACCAACGATTGCTCCCTCTTTACCACAAGGATTGGCGTTATGCATAAAACGATTAAAATTGGCTTGGTCATCGCAGGTTTTATAGCCTTGATAGTATTTTCACAATATCGCTCAGCAAAACAACAGCTTGAAGTGAACGTCGCCAACGCGAGCATGGGTCAGCTTGACGACAGTATCCTTGCTTCTGGCAATTTGGTGTACAACACCCAAATTCAAATTCGTTCAGAACTGACTGGCAGAGTCGCCGAAGTGTTGGTTGCAGAAGGCCAGCAGGTGGAAAAAGATCAACTATTGCTCCGACTTGATCCAACGGCTTATCAGGCTGAAGTCACCAAAGCACAAGCGGTCGTGATTCGTTCCAACATTGAAATAAAAAGTACCGAAGCCGCCCTTGCCAATTTGCAGCGCCAGCTCGACCGGCAACAGCAACTGCTCAAGAAAAAGTTGGTGCAGCTTGAAACGGTTGATTTGCTAAAAAGCGAAGTGCATATCGCGCAAATTGCCATTACCGCCGCCAAAGCGCAGCTCACGCAAAGCAATGCCAGCTTGTTGATGGCACAAGACGCCTTGAAAAAGACTGAATTTCGGGCGCCCATTGCTGGTTTATTGGTGTCAGTGGATGTGAAACCCGGTGAAACCGTGATCCCGGGCACCACCAACATTATTGGCTCAGACTTGATGACCTTGGCCGATCCCAGCGCCATTTTAGCGGAACTTCGGGTGGATGAAGCCGATATCAATGCGATCACCCCAGGCCAAACCGCCATCGTGTATGCCGCTTCCAACACCAATCAGCCGATTAGTGGCAAAGTGATCGCCATTGGCAGTTCAGCGCGTTTGCTGGGGCAAAGTCAGGCGCTGTCGTTTCGGGTAAAGGTGCTCCTTGATCAAAGCATCGCCGCATTACACCCAGGCATCAGCTGTCGTGCAGAATTATTAACGGCTCGGCTGGAAAACACTTTGTCGGTGCCATTAGCTGCCGTGCAGAGCAAAGATCAACAAAGTTTTGTCTGGACGATTGCAGACGGTAGCGCCAAAAAAACCACCGTTAAAACCGGTCTTGCCACTGACACGGCGCAAGCAATCATTGAAGGTTTAGCCGAAGGGCAACAAGTGATTACCGGCCCTGCCCGCGTCATTAATGCCTTAGCCGATGGCAGTAAAGTCAAAGTGACGGAGCTGACGTTATGATAAATGCCGTGCTGAGCACCACGCCAACACCACAACCGGTGGTGATTGAGTTAACTGACATTGGTAAAAGCTATCAGATGGCCGATGAGACTTTTTACGCACTGCGTGAGCTCAGCCTGCAGATCCGGCAAAACGAATATGTCGCCATCATTGGACCAAGCGGCTCTGGAAAATCCACTTTGCTCAACGTCCTCGGTTGTCTGGATATGCCAAGTCAGGGTCATTATCAACTGGCCGGACACAAAGTCGCAGAGCTGGATGAAACGCAGCTGGCCGTACTGCGGAATCAACAGGTGGGTTTTATTTTTCAAAGCTTTAATTTGTTGCCCAGAATGAGCGCGTTACAAAATGTGATGCAGCCGCTGGTTTACCGCTTAATGCCGTGGCGTGAGCGCGAAGCAAAAGCCAAAGCGGCGCTGGCAAAAGTTGGCCTGAGCGATAAAGCCGCGCATCTGCCGAGTCAATTATCCGGGGGCCAGCGCCAGCGGGTCGCCATTGCCCGCGCCTTGGTGACGGAGCCGGCGATTTTGCTCGGCGACGAGCCAACCGGCAATTTAGACAGTAAAACTACCCGCGATATTATGCAGTTATTTGATGATTTACATGCCCAAGGGCACACCATCATTTTGGTCACTCATGAGCAGGAAATTGCCGATCATTGCCAGCGCGTGATCCGCCTGATCGATGGCAAACTAGCCGCCGACAGCATCAATCATCAGCATTCGGATAAACTAAGGGTTTGATATGCAGCACTTTTTACATGCTTTAATTGAAGGAAGTCGCGCCGCATTACAATCAATTCGCGCGCATGCGTTGCGTAGCTCGTTAACCACTTTGGGCATTATTATAGGTGTCGCCTCAGTGATTACCGTGGTGGCGGTGATGAATGGTTTAAGTGCCAGTATTCGTGGTCAGCTTGATGAATTGGGCAGCGATATGATCACCGTCCGTGCTTACACCACACCAGAGCAGGAATTATTGGGTTTTCAGAATAAATTACGCGACGAAGATTATCTGCTGCTGAAATCGAAAGTAAAAAATATCGAAGACATCACCGCCACGATGCCGGCTTTTAGTTTGGGGCTTAATGTCGGTTATGGTCGCAACAGTACCCAAACCCAGCTGATTGGTGCCGATAGTAGCTATCAAAATGTGGTGCGAATTTACCCACAGCAAGGCCGTTTTTTATCCAGCGAAGATGACCATAAACGCCGGCGGGTAGCTTTTATTGGCGCGACGGTGGCGAAAAAACTGCAGATGCCGGCCAATCCGATTGGCCAGTATATTAGTTTATCTGGCGACTGGTTTCGGGTAATTGGCATGGCAGAAAAACGTGGCAGTCTGTTTGGTTTTGATCAAGACAACTACATTATCACCCCGTTTAGCACCGCCAAAGCGTTAAACGGCCCAGATAATTTAATGGTCGAAATTAGCTACCGACCCAAAGCCGATGCGGATGCAAAACAAATCGAGCAGCAAATCCGCCAGCTCCTGCGTCATCGCGCCAAATTAGCCAGTGACGCGCCGGATCACTTTGAATTTTTCAGCGCCGAAAAAACCAAACAGCAACTTGATACCGTGTTTAATTCGATCACTGCGGTCGCCGCAGGGGTGGTCAGCATTAGTTTGCTGGTGGGCGGCATTGGCGTGATGAATATTATGTTAGTGTCGGTCACCGAGCGCACCCGCGAAATTGGGATTGTTAAAGCACTGGGCGCCACCCCGCAGTTTATTTTGCTGCAATTTTTAGTCGAAGCGCTGGTATTGTCATTATTTGGCGGCCTGCTTGGATTAATGCTGGGCTATTTATTCGCGGCGCTGATTGCCTTTTCACTGCCTTCGATGCCGGATGCACTGGTGCCACTATGGGCAATTGGGTTATCTTTTGGTTTTACCAGTCTGATTGGTTTGGTATTTGGCTTGGCGCCAGCGGTTAAAGCAGCCCGCTTACAACCGATAGACGCCTTACGTTATGAGTAGAAACTGTTGTCAATGAAACATAATTCCGCGTTAAAGCCATCCTTAGGGCAGCAATTGCTGCCCTACTGGCAGATTAGTTTTAAATGTAGCCGCGAATATAAACTGGCATTGGCTGGCTCGTTAATTCTGGGTTTTTTGCTGTACTGGGCAGTGCTGCAATCGTTGTATAGCGCTCCGACCAGCGACCGGACTCTGGCATTTTTTCTGCGCAGTGTGCTCGATAGTGGCTGCACGGTGTTGTTTAGCCACTTTTTTATCCGCCCGTACCTGAAACTACATTTTATTCCCAAAGGGCGTTTTGGCTGGGAGCTAGTGCAATTGCTGTTGTGGCTGTACGTGCTTGGCGTCGTGAGCATGCTGCTATCGATGAGTTTTGGGAAAATTTCGTTTTTAGATGTCACCGACATTACTGAATTGGTGTTTAGCTCACCGCAAGGCCAGCATCAGGTGCGGCTTGATAACAACAACATCATCTTGCTGGGTGGTTTTAATCAGGCATTTACTTTTGCTGTTTGGTCGCTCATTTACGTGATGTGGCATAGCATCAAAAGCAAAAAGCAGATGCAAATCCAGATGCAACAAACACAGCTACAGCAACTCACCAATCAGCTTAGCCCGCACTTTTTATTTAATGCGCTTAACAGTATTCGAGCACTGATTTACGAAGACAAGGATAAGGCCGCGGAAACTGTCACCCAATTATCTGAGCTTTTTCGCACCCACTTGCATGCCCATTTACGGCCAATGTCCAGCTTGCAAGAAGAGTGGCAAATTGCGCAGCGTTATTTAGCCATTGAACAAGTGCGGTTAGAGCAACGATTACAACTACAACTCGATTTCGCCGAGCAATTGTGGCAGCAACAAATTCCCACCTTAAGTTTATTAACTTTGGTCGAAAATGCGATTAAACATGGCATCAGCCCCAATCAGCAGCCAGGGCTATTGCGGATCAGCAGCCTGCAGCTAGCGGCGGATCGCTGGCAATTGCAAGTACAAAACAGTTATCGCCATCAAAGCCAACAAGCAGGCACCCAAACTGGGCTGGCAAACGTTCGCCAACGCGTGGCTTTAATGCCAGGGCATAATACGTTCACTACCAATATTACTGAACCCAAACAACAGTTGGGGCAGTTTATCGTGACGCTGGAGCTGCAGTATGATTAAAACATTAATTGTCGATGATGAACGCTTGGCGCGAGCCGAATTAAAACGCTTATTAAGTGTGCACCCACAGATTGAAATTGTGGGCGAAGCCGCTAGCGCCGGCGAAGCGCGCGAGCTTTTAGACAGCTTGGACGTGGACTTAGTATTTTTAGATATCCAAATGCCGGAAGTATCAGGGCTGGAACTGGCCGCGAGCTTACAGAGTTCATTACAGTTTGTGTTTTGCACCGCGTTTAACAGTTTTGCACTAGATGCATTTGCCCTCAATGCACTGGATTATCTGGTGAAACCTTTAGATCCAGCCCGCCTTGCCAACACGTTGCAACGTTATCGACAAGACACCTCGCTACGCAGCAGCCCCGAGCCACAAGAGAACTTCCTGCCCGATCAACATGGCTTATTACTCAAATTCGGTGAACTGAATCGTATTGTGCGACTGAATGAAATCAGCCGCTTTGAGAGCATAGGTAACCACACCGCGGTTTATAGCCGTTGTGGCAAAAGTTTTTTGCATTGTTCGCTGTCAAAAATTGAAAGCCGGTTAGATCCACAATATTTCTTTAAAGCCAGCCGCGCCGACATCGTCCGTCTGGACGCCATTCAACAACTGGAACCTGGCATCGGCAGCGGCACCATGCTGGCAATTTTACAAGATGGCTCACAAATAGAAGTGAGCCGTCGCCAGATGCAAAGTTTAAAGCAAACGTTTGGCACTTTTTAGGCTGAAGTGTCTGACATCCTAGCTGGTTGTTGGCAGATACTTGCTGACAAGATGCTCGGTGCGAGTGAAATAAATTTAACTCACTGATACGCGGGCCACTGACATGGTACTGATATGAGGCTGACATGAGACTGTAGACTTGCCTGGTTGATGGTTCACAATCGACGTGAGCCGCGGGTTCAGCGGCGCATGGTCAAGTTCCGAGTGCCCGCAGTTTCGCGAATCATGCCGGTCAGCTGGTGGATGCTCTCAAGACCAAAAAGGTCAGGCCTGTTTCTTACCTAGTTTTATCCAGCCCAAAAAGCCACAAGCCACAAGCCACAAGCCACAAGCCAAAACTGGACACCCTATGCTAAGAAGTCTATTTAATTAGTGGTTACTTATATTTATTTGGCGATCCCCCAGTGCGGCACTGAGATATTACGGCTAAGGTTTAACCAGTTGTCTTAAAATTTAGGATTGTGAGTTGTATTTATGGATCAATCGATTGAACACCTGCCCGCCCCAATGTTTAGCAGCATCGACATGCTGTCACTGCTCAACCAAGCCCACCTTGGGGTGGTGATCCATCGCTGGGATACCAGTATTGTGTATGCCAATCCGGAAGCCTTGCAAATTTTACGATTAAGTTATGAGCAACTCATGGGCAAAGACGCCAAGGATCCGCATTGGAACTTTATCGACGAGCGCAATCGGCGGTTGCAAGTCGAAGAGTATCCGGTCAATAAATTACGGCGATATCGCAGTCCGATCAATAACGAATTGATCGGCTTGATTGATAGCTCGCGGCCAGAGACGACTTGGGTCAAGGTGAATGGTTACGTCGAAGGCTTTGACGCTGACGAACAAAAGAACGACGGGTTTATCATTATTTTTTTTAGTGAGGTGACCGCTGAAATAAGCCAGTTTTCATATCGCGATATTGTCGAGCACGCTGAAGATATCGTGATTGTGACCGAGGCGCATGATATTGATGCGCCCAGTGGCCCGCGGATTGTCTATGTCAACAAGGCCTTTGAGCACCTGACGGGTTATACCGCGGCAGAGGTGTTCCACGAAACACCACGTATTTTGCAAGGCAGCTTAACCTGTAAAGAAGCTTGCGCCCGGATCCGTTTGGCGCTCGAAAAGTTTGAGCCGGTGCGTGAGCAATTATTAAATTACGGCAAAGATGGTACGCCTTATTGGCTCGATATAAATATTGTGCCGCTGCGCAATCGTTTTGGTGACGTGACTCATTTTGCCGCAATTGAGCGCGATATTAGCGCCGAAAAATTCAAAGCCGACCAATTAGTCCAAAAAAATCAAGATCTGCAGCTGCTGAAACTGAATTTGCGAGCAATGGTTGAACAGCGCACCAGAGAGCTTCGTGATGCCAACCGAAAGCTAGAGCAGTTCGCTTTTCATGACAGTCTCACCGGGGTGCCGAATCGCTTAAACTTTTTTCAACAAGCGGCACAGCAGTTTGCCAGGGCTGAGCGTGCTGGGTCTAGTTTGGCGGTCGGCATGATTGATATCGATTTTTTTAAAGCCATTAATGATGGCTATGGCCATGATATTGGCGACTTAGCACTGAAACAAACCGCTAATTTGATGCAGCAATTTTTCCGGCAAGAAGATACCTTTGGCCGGGTGGGTGGCGAAGAGTTTGCTTTTTGCATGGTGTTACAGGAGAACAGTGTCGCCTTCGATATTGTCGAGCGTTTACGAATAGGTGTCGCAAAGGCAGAAATTCACACCGCCAAGGGGGCGCTGAATTTAACCGTGAGTATCGGTTTTGGTACCTTCCAAGCGGGCCAGCATACGTTGGATGCGGCACTAAAACGGGCCGACGATGCCTTGTATCAGGCGAAAGCGCAGGGGCGTAACCAAGTGATGTGTGCAGCAAACCCGACATGCGACGAGCCCTAAGCATGGAGCACGCGGCGTGTCGGTATCGAATGGGTTAATTTGGGCTGCAGCAAAGGTATATTGAGTCGGCCTGAAATGTTGTAAAACGACAATAAAGCCAATATCCGCATAAAAAGAATGCCAGTCAGCTTAACTGACCGGCATTCTTTTAATCTCACAGCAACCGCCGTTTGCTAGCAGATTGCATGCTGTTTTGGCGCTACGGCAGCGCTTTGATAGAAAAAGTGCCGCCAAGCATGGTCGCTTGTTCAAACATCCAGCGATTAGAACTTCGCACGAACACCTAGTGTGTAACGACGATCGGCTTCGCTATATTTCCAGTCCGATCCAAGTTCATTGAAGAAACTCACCGGCTCACCAGTTAAATTCACCGCATTCAACACCACCGTGACATTTTGCGTGACCTCATAACTTGCCGAGAAATCAAATTGACCACGTGCATTCTGATAGTTATTACCGACGGTATAATCATAGCCAGCGGCGTTAGGATTGGCTGAGTTTTTAATATTCAAGCCTAAAGCGCCAACCAACTCGACTCGTTTTTCAATTTGCGAATATAAGTAACTATCGCGCCAGTTGTACGCTAAACGAACTTGGAATCCTTCATTTTCCCAATAAACCTGACCATTTAACGTGTTGTTTGAAATATTGAGTAACGGATTGCCATCAGGCTGGGAACTATCGGCATAGGTATAGTTGACGTTGACGCCTAAACCTGGCACAAAATCATATTGCTGCTGATAAGCGAGTTCTAAGCCGCTGACTTCACCACTACCGCCATTGACATCTTTCGCAATTTGCACGCCAGTTAACCCGAGATTTCGCTGTGCCACCACAAAAGCTTCACCGGCAGCAGCATTACTATTGGCATGCGTCACAATGTCCGATTTACTGACTCCAGCACTATCAAGTAAACAGATACTGCTCCACTGCGTAGTGCCCTGACCGGACACAGTACTTGGATCGGCCACACAACTGGTTCTATTTTCAGTAAAGGATGCTACATCTTTGTAGAAAATGGCGGCTGACACCACCCCACCGTCACCAAAATAGTGCTCGACTGAAAGGTCATATTGCGTAACTCGGTATGGCTCTAGTTCATAAGAACCACTGGTGCCAGAGGTTTTTTCATTGTTGATCACAAATGAAGGGCTTAATTCATCAAACTCTGCCCGGCGCATTACTTTGGCGGCAGCAAAACGCACCAAGTTGGCGTCGTCTAAAGTGTAAGTTACATTTACGCTGGGTAAGAAGTCTGAATATTCGTTACTTTTTGTATCAAGAGTTCTAGAGCCACTGCCTGCAATAACACTAGAGTCCAGATCAGTTTCAACATAACGAGCACCGATAATCGCTTTCACATCATCAAACTCTAAATGGAACTGCGTATATAAAGCGCGGGTTTGTTCTTCGATCAATTTATAGGCACTGATATCTTCGTGCATATTATCCGCGAGCGTGCCCGTCATCGCGAGGGTTGTCCCCTTGAGCATGTCCTGCACTTGCGCAAAAGTAACATCAATATTGTCGCGTAAAACTGCAGCGTCATAGACGCGGTAAGTTAACAAATCATTGGGGCCGGAAAACCCAGTTTGATTAAACGAGTTGTTATAATTGACCGTTTTAAAACTGCCGTTGATAATATTACTGTCAATCCAAGTCGGACGTGCTTTACCAGCCACTTTGGCATTGGTATAAGCATCTTTGAGTGTCGCTGAACCATTATATTTCAGGTCAAAACGGTCTGAACTAAACTCTCTATCCGTCGTGCGCACACCAGCCTTTATTTTAGTAATGAAATCAACACCAACATCACTCAATTCAGCATCAAACCGAAATGCCGACTCTTGATTATCGGTCGAAATAGTTTTATGGAACAGCTCGCGGAAAACTAAGTTATCTGGGTTGGTAAGAATTCCGGGATCAGAATAAACCAGCGAAGGTATTTTGCCGTCCATATTGATCGCCGTCACCGTCGCCGTATTGTTGGTGAGCGCACCGTTTGCTAGAAAGGCTGAACGTTTGATCGGGCGTAGATTAAATTCAGAGGCGGTTTGTAATTCCTCGGACTCTGATGCGGAATACTCAGCAAAAATCTTTAAATTATCATTCACATACCAATCACCGCCGATGGCATTCGAAGCAGACTCAGAGGCGGTAAAATCACTCCACGATTTAGGGATCACAAAAACCCCCGTCAATTGGTAATTTTGTAGCATGCCATTGCCATCGTAATATGAAGCTGCTGTCGGTACGACGGCGCCTCCGACATCGAGGATAGAATAAGCTTCTTGACCACCAGCCAGCTCGGACAGGCTCAAATCAAGATAAACGTTGGCATTAACGTCTTTTGGCGCCCACTGCAAGGACAAACCATAGGCCTTGCGTTCATGTTGTTCGGTTTTTTGCTCGACGGTACTTTCAGTTCGACGCTGAAAGCTGCCATTAGGTCCATTTGATACATCAACAACTTTATCGCCGTTAATGTCGATATTTTTTTGCATATCAACTTTATTAAAAAACTCGTCGCGCCGTAATTCACGGTCGAGGTAGGACAGGTTCACATTCGCGCCAAATGTACCTAAATCGCCTAAATCCCAGTTGTCACCGACCGCGGCGTTAAATATCGGTGCAACATTTTCAGTTTTGTCAGCATATTCCCCGTCCATTGATACGGCAAATAGCGTGTCTTTTAGCTCCAACGGCCGTACCGTTGCCATATTGACCGTCCCGCCTAGCGCACCTTCGATCATGTCTGGGGTTGGCGACTTAATCACCTCAATTTTCTTTAGAAAGCTTGACGGAAAATCATCCAAACTGATGCCGCCACGGCCTGGGCCAGCAGTAGAGCGGCCGTTGAGTAAAATAAGGTTTTCTGAAACGCCGCGGATCGTGACTGAGGTACCGACCCCAAAATCGGATTGAATAGACACACCGGTGATCCGTTGCAGTGCTTCGGCGATGTTGCTGTCGGGTAATTTTCCAATATCTTCGGCCACAATGGCGTCGACGATCCGATCATCAGTACGTTTGATCAGTGCCGCAGCTTTTAAACTACCAAACATACCTGACACTTGAATCACTTCAATTTCGTCTGCGGCAGGTTTTTCCGCGGCTTTGGCTGTCTCAGCGCCAACTGCCGGCATTGCTAACACCGCCGTTAATGCGGCGCCAAAAATTGTCAAATTGTCAGCATTTTTTTTCGCGCCACTAAACATCGCACTTAGTTTATTAAGTTTCATCACTTCCCCCCGGAAAAATATTGGTATTGGTATTGGTATTGGTATTACCCATTGTTGTTCTTTTAATCAACAAGTATACATATAGACTGTATGACCAATAATTACAATTCATCATTACCAATAATTCAAAATCAACATACCAAAACTGGCCGGACTCCAACTAATTTCGGCGGTAAAGCTGACTTACAATATAGCTACGCATTGTAAGTCAGTTTTATTTTTCAGGATATTTAAATGAAGACGTTCGGTACGCCCGCTGCCAGCCAATACTGGTTCCAAAGCATTTATTGAGCATTGATCTGGCGATAAACCCTAGCCAGTAACAACTGCATACCTCGCAAAACAAAAAGGCATAACATCAACCTTGCTGACTTCGGCCAATAAAAAAGTCTGTGGTTTTGGCGCAAAGATCACCAACTATGACCAGCTCAAACAAGCCGATAGCGTTGTCAGCTAGCATTTTTTGATGGGATTCAAGCTGCGGCGGCGTGACATTTATCGCCAATTTCTTGCCGTTTAACCTCGTTATTCACCGCACATCACTTTTTATACAACGCCTGACATGCAGCGTCGTAAACTCATTTCAACATCAACGTGAACCACCACCTAACGAGGAATACAAAAATGCAAGACATCATCGAACAACTGCAACAACAAGGTTTGGCATTTTGGCTATGGTTTATACCGTCAGTGCTAGTCATTTGGTTTATCCCAACTATTCTTGCGGTCTTTTTTAATCGCCGTCAGCTTAAATTGATCGCGCTTGCCAATGTACCGGCCGGGATGTCTTTTATCGCCTGGGGTGGCTGTATTGTTTGGGCTATGACCGGCAAACTATGGCAAAAAAAATCAGTGACTCCGGCCGAGCCACAGCATTAGCACGAGGGTTCAAGGACATGTGTTTTGTAGCTAGCCGTGCATTAATACTTCATCCGTGCGTTTTAGACTGCCGCGCACGGATGAGTATGATCTTTACGGTGGGTTTAAAGACACTAGATGGAGCTTAAAAATTGTTTATAGACTTCGACTTGCGCCGGCACATCTAGCCTAGAACCATGGCCGGCATGTGCAACAATCATCAGTTTTTTATTGATGGACTTACTGGCATCAAACAACGATGTGGACAACTCTACCGGCACTTGCTCGTCGTTAGCGCCACCGATGATTAATAAGGGTCCACGACAAAGCTCAGACATAACCACTTTTTTCAACGGTTTGAAACACATCATCGACTTTAATAGTCAAAAATGGGTTGGTATACCAAGGTGTTTTTTTATCGACCCAATCGTCGACATTGGTCGCTGTTCCTTGCAATACCAGTGCATCCACTTGTTGGCTTTTAGCCAGTTGACCGGCCACAAAACTACCCAATGAAAAACCATGAACAATCAGATGGTTCGCTTTTAAGCTGTGTTTTATAAACTGATATTGCGCAACAGAATCATCAATAAGGTTGGCAATAGTTGCCTTATCGATGTCCCTCAACCACCGCGGCGGAGCGGCTACCGTAGTTTAACGCTGCTGCTGTCGATACCATTCGCCTAAAATCAGGCTAGCAGCCACGCTGACATTTAATGATTCAACCTGGCCCGATCCTGGAATTTGTAGCGCAACATCCGTGGTGTTGGCGACTTGCGTCGAGACACCATCCATTTCTTCGCCAAAAACCACCACCACTTTGCTACCGAGTTTGCTCTGATATAACGACACACCACCGTGGCTCGAAGTCGTCACTAAGCTATATCCAGCTTGTTTACACAGTTGCAGTGCCAAGGGTAAATGCTCGCAGCTCAAACCATCGACAAACTCGACACCGCCCTCGGCCGTGCGGGCGGCAGCGCCAGATTGCAGTAAATACGGCTGAGTCATAATCACGCCTTTGACCCCAAAATGCGCGCAGCTACGTACTATAGCACCGAGGTTATGCGGGTTACCCACCCCATCGAGTGCTAGCAAACAGTCTTGTTTTAAATGTTTATTGGCGGCCAGATAAGCCGCCAGCGATAGATCAGGTTTGCGTTTTACGATGAACACCACACCGCCGTGGTGCTGGCTGCCGGCCACTTTTTCTAGCTCGGCACTGTCGACAATATGATAAGCATGTTTATTTGCCGCCAAATATTTCATCACGTCGGCGAACTTGCTTGCCATATTGGCTTCGAGGTACATTTTGACCACGGCTTGTGGCCGTTTGTTAAAACAAACTCGGCAAGCGTTTTCGCCCTGCACTTTGGCTTCTTCCAGCCGGTGTTGTTTTAATAAGGCGGCACTGACTTTTGCACCAGGTTTTGTATCTGCACTATGCTGCGCCGCTGCTTGGTGACCGCCTCGGCGCTGGTGTTTTTGGTCGAGGCTTTTGTCCGTCGCTTTGCCGGCTATCTTCGAGCCCGCCTTGACCCAAGGTTTTTGCAACGGATCCGCTGGCGTGCTGCGGCGGTTTTGCTGCTGCGCAGGCTGGCGTGGCGCCCCCTGACTCGGGTTGGCGTTGGCTGATTTTCCTTGCGGGCGACGAGGTTTGGCATCTGCGGACACGAATTTTTCCTTTGGATCTGCACCTGCAGCGCAGGCATCAATAAAGCCTTATTCTAACCTAATTGCCGCCAACGGCGAAGATTAGACTTGAGTTTGTCAGCGCGCGCAGTATGCTGGCGCGCAATTTTTGTTACTTTTTTAGCTACCCGTGCGTGCCTTTGGGTACTTTTCGCATACTCTTTATCGACATTCAGGCGCCTTGTGGCGCGGAGAGCAATTTTATGCTGAGTTATCGTCATAGCTATCATGCTGGCAACCATGCCGATGTGATTAAACATCTGGTTGAAGTTGCTATCTTGCTGTATTTGCAAAAAAAAGATAAACCTTTTTGCTACCACGACAGCCACGCGGGGGCCGGGCTTTATAGTCTGAATTCAGAGCAAGCACTCAAAACTGGCGAATTTGGTAGCGGTATTGGCCGGTTAATGCAGCATCAGCCACAAAGTGAAGCGCTGGCGGCTTACCTGCAATTGATCCATCAATTAAATCCAAACGGCCAATTACAATTTTACCCAGGCTCCCCAGCCATCGCCAAAATGCTGCTGCGCGGCGGTGATAGCATTCAGGCCACTGAACTACATCCAAGTGATTTTCCGCTGTTACAGGCGCAATTTTTAAACCGCCGCCATTGCCGGATTGAACAAATGGACGCTTATGCCGGCTTTCGCGCGATGTTACCGCCGCTGTCCAAACGTGGACTGGTGCTGATTGACCCGCCGTACGAGTTAAAAACCGAATATCAGGATCTGGTCAAAGGTTTGCAACAAGCCTATCAACGTTTCCCACAAGCGGTATATGCCATCTGGTATCCAGTGATTGAACGCGCTAGCATTGAAGCCGTGATCCAAGCGATTGTGGATACCGGCATCCGTAATCAACTGCGGATTGAATATTGCCCCAAAGCCGACAGCGAAGGTTTTGGCATGACCGGCTCTGGCATGCTGGTAATTAACCCACCTTACACATTGGCGGCAGATATGGCAGCAGCACTTAGCGAAATATCGCCGCTGTTAGCCGATGGCACGCCACAATGGCAGGTGCGACAACTGGTTGGCGAATAACAGGGATTTATATGAAAAAATCAAATTTATTTACATGGATAGCGCTAATTGGAGCCACACTGCTCGCCGTTCAGGCCCATGCTTTTAGCCGTACCGGCCATCAGCAGATTTGTCAGGCGGCCTATCAATTATTATCCCAAAGCGCGCAGCAGCAAGTCGATGCCCTGCTGGCATTGCAACCTGGTTTAAGTTTTGCCGACGGCTGTGTATGGCCGGATGAAGCGCGCAGCGAAGCGGCTTATCGCTATACCGCACCCCATCATTTTATCAATGTGGCGCGCGCTGCCCGCAAAGTCCAACCGCAGGATTGTGCAAAAGTTGGCTGTTTATTATCAGCAATCTCACATCATGGTGCTTTGTTACAAACTTTACCGCGATCGGCGGCGAAACGTTCATCATTGCTATTTTTTAGCCACTTCATCGCCGATTTGCATCAACCGCTGCATGTCAGTTATGCCGACGATCAAGGCGGCAATAAAACTGCGGTTTATTTCCTGCAACAACCAGCAAACTTACATGGTGTCTGGGATCGCGCGTTGTTGAGCACCTTGGGTTATGAGCAAAACAGTCATTTATTAGCGGACAAACTGGCGCAGATCAGTGCACAACAACAGCAGCAGTGGCAACAAGGCAACGCGCTGAGCTGGAGCAATGAATCGCTACAACAAACCCAGAAAATTTATCAGAGCTATCGCCCCGGCATGTTGCTGGACGAAGCGGCTATCGCGCGTGATAGCCCAGTCATTGAACTTCGACTGCAGCAAGCAGCGGTGCGGCTTGCGGCATTGTTGGAGCTTTATTTGGCACAAGATCCAAGCTAAAGTTTATGCGCAGCCTGCTGATACCGCACCAATTTGATGGCGTCGGTAACCACTGTTGCACATCGTCATCAAGCTGGTGCCAGCCAAGCGAGCACCACAGAACATGGCACTGTCGCCGCTCTTAGCCAGCAAGGCGCAGTTGGCGCGGTGATTTGCAGCACGTCACCTGTTGCCAGATAGAGCGGCGGCGTATCTAGTTGCAGACAAAGTTCGACCGGGGCTTCATCGGCATAAACCAGCAAGGTCGCGCCAGCGAGTACTGGCCGTGGCCAATGTAGCTGCTGACAGGTTAAGCGTTGCGACCACAGATTGGCCTGCAACGTCGCATCCAGCATCAGGTTGATATCCACCACTGGCCCCGCACTTAGCGTTGCACGGCAATCGGCGCTGCCCGCAAACCGCAGTACTTGCTGCTGCGAACTGAGGTGTTGCTGATGGGCATCAACATGCAACACAAAACCAGCTCCTTGGCGCAGAGCGAGCAAACGCTGATGTTGTGGAAAGTGGCTAAACACACCGTCCTGCCGCACAGTGGCACTGCTAAAACGCCAGTGAAAATTCTGCGCGGCGACAGTGGCAGCGGGCGGAGAAATCGCCAGTTGCCGGGTTTCACCGCCCGCCCAAAGACTCACAGACTGCGCGGCGGCAGGTATCAGCTGATACGGCATGTTGTTGAGCTTACCTTCTATGGCAAAAAAGCACTGTTGGTGTGCTTGATAGCACTCGCTATGGTGTGAATGGCTTCACAAGCAGCGCGATAAAATCTCGGGGCGACGACCGCTAGCGGCGACAGCTTAAACAACTACTTAAATAACTACTTGAACAACTACTTGAACAACTACTTGAACAACAAGCCGACTATTGCCCGCGCCACTGCGCATGGCATAACGAATCGTATTTTTCTCGGCTTAATAAAATTCGCGCAAATACCAAATCAGCGCCGCCTAGCTCACCGCTTAAGCCAATCAATGCTTCAAAATGAAGCTCTGGTTGCAGTTCGGCTTGGATCAAATCGACCCAATCCGCCGCCGGTGGCACTAAATCAACATAGGCTCTGGTTTCATAATGCTGCTGATACATGTCGTAATCTGCCGCAGTTAAATTCTCTGACGCCAATTCTTCAAAAATGCTAAAGGCATGGTCACAAAGTTCATCCATTGACCACAGTTCCAGTTCAGCGGTATTGGTTGGCGCATCGCCTTGGGTATCTTGGTGCATGAGGTGCTCGTTACTTAACTAAAGTCGCAGTATAACAACAACTGCCGTCTGCGCTCCAGAGCATCGTGATGACCGACATCAATCGTCGGCTTAGGGCCGCTTCGTATGCAGTTGCTCAGCGGATAATACGCCAACGTAGCGCCAGGATGGTGCTGCTGGTGCCGGTTGTCGCTGCGCCATTGTCTTGCGCGCAGAAGACACTTTCATCATCAGCGCGCGCTGCCCAGCATCAATAGCGGCAGGGGCGACCGCCAGCAATGGCATTTGTTGCGCATTTCGCGGCAACGCCAACAATCGTTCGCGCGGCTGATCCCATGATTGTTGAGCCAGCACCAGCTGTTGTAATGCGGCATCACGCTCGGCCGTCAATACCACACTTTGTTGCCACAACAGCCAACTCATCAGCAACAGTACACTTAAAAAAACCAAGGTTAATAAACTACTCATTTTATTGCGCCGAACAAAAGTAGCGCTTTGATAATACTGGCTGTATGGCCGGGCATGTACCATCCGTAGCCCGAGAAATCGTTTAAGATCATCGCCAAGCGCAGCAACCGAATGGTAGCGCAGCTCTGGATCAGTCGCGGTGGCTTTGCGAAGGATCCATTGCAGATCAGTGGGCAAGGCTGTCAGTTGGCCCGCACCGCCGATATGTACGAAGTGTCTATTTAAGCGCCGAAAGACCCCAAAAAATAACCACCGATCCGCCCAGTGCGGCACCGATGAACGGCATGCATTGGCGGACGCCGGCGCGCTGCGGATATCGCTTTGTGCGCACGTTGGTGCAATTTTTGCGCACATCGGCTCGCTTGGCTGGGTCGAAAGCTGCGGTAACTGGCCGGTCAATAGCTGGTATAAGACAACGCCTAAACTATATACATCGGTCAGGGTGCTGAGGGGCAAACCTTGCCGCTGCTCGGGGCTGGCGTAGTTGCGCGTCAGCCGTTGTGGGTATTCGAGCGCATTTGGCGGCTGATCCGTCAGATTTGCCCCTTCCATGCCGGCGCGGCTTTGTAAACGGGCAATCCCAAAATCAAGTAACTTGGGTTCACCCGTCGTGGAAATTAGAATATTAGCGGGTGTCAGATCACAATGGATCACCATTTTTTGATGGGCATAAGCCACGGCGTTGGCAACCTTCACCATCAGCTGCAAACGTGCGGTCATTGACAATGCGCGTTGCTCACAATATTGATCAATCGGCTGACCTTGCACATATTCCATCACTAAATAAGGCAAGCCGTGCTCGGTGGTCCCGCCATCGAGTAACCGGGAAATCGCGGCGTGCTCTAAGTCGGCGAGAATTTGCCGCTCGGTGACAAAGGCGTGAAATAATGCAGCATCAACGACGCTGGTCTGCAACAGTTTAATCGCAACCTGCTGTTGAAACTGCGCATCAGCGCGCTCGGCTAAATAAACAAAGCTACTGCCTCCCTGCCCGAGCAATTTAATAATTCGATAGCAATCAACCCTTTGGCCTGCAGTTAATACCGTCCCTTCGCTCATGCATACTGCTGAAGCCACTTGTTGAATGCTCCAACAAAACTCGGTGGTTTTTTTCTCATCAGCCAACAGCTGTTGCAGCACGCTAAGCAACTCTGGCTGGTCGACAGCCAGCTGCTGATAGATAACTTCGCGGGCCGCCGGCGCCTGTGGACTGAGTTGGACAAACAGCTGCTCGGCTTGTTGCCAGATCTGGACGTTGGAGACTTGCGCTGCGAGCCGTTGTGTCGGATTTTTAGTTGCCGTAGCATATGGCCGTTTGTTATTGCTGGCGGTAAGTGTTGCGGTGTCATGCGCCAAAAGTTCGCTCAAGGTGTCGTGTTCTCGTTCACCCCCCTTCATATGCCGTCCTTCGCCTTGCCAATCCCTTCTATACTGTAGACTACCCGTGATAACGTGCGCTGGCGGCTCTGTATTGCGCTAAGGCTTCATGGATGTTGTTGATAAATCAATGACACCTCCATAACCATCGACAGTTAACGACGCATTCAGAAAGACAGGATGGATCTTCAATGCTGCAACTTTCGCTTAATATCACCACACTTTTGCATGATTGGCAGACTGGTAACGAGTCGGCGCTACAGCAATTGGTGCATGTGGTCAGTCAAATGCTACACCGACAAGCCGTACAACACATGCGCGATGAACGACCAAACCACACATTGCAAGCGACCGCCTTAGTCAATGAGGCGTTTATTGATTTATTGCAAACCAACATACATTTTGTCGACCGCCTACATTTTTTCCGGATTGCCAGTCGGATCATGCGCCGGATCTTGGTCAATCATGCGCGAAAGCATAACGCGCTTAAACGGGGTGCCGGCAAAGCAAATGTCAGCCTGACGGAAACACCAGCAGATCCCGCCAGCCGTCATGAATTGCTGGCATTAGATCGGGCCATGCAAGCCTTAGCCGACTTTGATGCTTACAAAGCAGAACTGATCGAACTTCACTTTTTTGCCGGCTTAACCCACCAGGAAATTGCCGTTCTGTATGACGTCAGTACCAAAACCATCGAACGGCACAGCCGTGTCGCCAAAGCTTGGTTGTCGCAAGCCCTCTGATGCGGAGAAATTACTTGTTACGGCGCTGGATCTAATGAATTGGCTGGTCAGATGTCCGTTTGCGCCGCGTATTCGCGCCTTTATCAATAGTCTGATCAAGCAGCCGGACAACGGGACTCGCAGTTTGAGTAAACATTGAGGACAACACCAATATTAGGCCGTAGTTATGTTAAAACACGCATTTGAACATTTATTAGTGATCCAACCCGATGATGACAACCCCCTGGCTCTTAGCCGGGCATTGGTACTAGCCGCCCAACATCAATCTCAGCTGACGGTTTTTAAATGCTGTCACCAAAATGTCCAACAACAATATAAAAAAGGCCGTGCTGATAGCTCGGTTCAAAGTTGGTTACAGCAGCAGCAGTCCCAGCTGGCGCTGCACATCTCAGAATTAGCGCTAACCCATGCCGCCATAGCTCCGCTGGCAGCTTCGCAGATAAACGTCATGTTGTCGTACCAAGAAGCGACGCGGCCAGCTTTGGAACAATTGTTATCACAACGAAATATCAGCCTGGTGATTAAACAGCAGCAAGAAAAACGGACGGCATTCACTTGGCGCATGGCACCATTGGATCATTACCTAATCAGTGATACCGACATTCCGGTGTGGCTGGTCAAAGCGGCAACCGCCAATCAGGAAATGACGATCCTCGCCTGTCTCGATGTGGATGACAATCACCAAACCAGTCACCTCTTAAATGAGGCTATTCTCGATCTTGCTGAACAGTTAATACCACCACAAACCCAGCAACTGCATGTTATTCACTGTTTTAGCGAAGACGACTATTCGATGAGCTTACCCTATGATCCCAAAACCGGCTTTGAGCCAAGAGTGGATCAGCAAAGTATTCATCGGCAAAAACTAGCATCTTACGTCGATAAACATGCGCTGGTACCCGCACAAATTCACTTGAGTGAAGGCTTACCGGATGATGAAATTCCAAAAGCAGTGCACTGGTGCCACAGCCAATTAGCGATTATTGGTAATCATCATGGTCATGAGCTGGGCTCGGCGCTGTTTGGCGATACCGCACATTATTTAACCGAGCATCTGCCGTGTGATGTACTTGTTGTGAAACCACCACGTGCCACAGCATTGCCAAACTGATCAACTACAGCTAAAACCATGACCGCAACACTGCATATTGACGGATCTCGTTCGATGGCAAACAGCAGTCCACAGCAGCAAGGGGGGGCGCAATTTCTAGATTAAGTCCTCGCACCGCTTGCGCCACTTGCATCAGCACTTACATCAGCACTTGCATCAGTAGGATCGAGCCGCTGGTGTTTTATCAGCCCATCCAGCGCCCATTGACGATCTGACTAGATCTTGCTGCTCACCAGCGCGAAAGCCTTGCTCCAGTGTTAGATTAAAGTCGTTGCTAAAGCCTTGTCGGCCTGGACGCCCCTTGATACGCAGGCGCCTGAAGGGCTGCCAAAAGTCGCAGTCCTATCGCAGTCCGATAAAAACTGACTTACTTCGCAATGACTTGTAGCCTATTGCCGCCTTCGACTTCTGGCGGCATACTCCGGGCATGATTCATTATCCTGTTGCCTTATCCGTATGGAATCCGCATTAAAACATCAGGGCCGCAACGCCAATCCAACACACAGTATTTGGTTCTCGAAAGAAAATTGGGCGGCCATTATTACTTGGGCGGCTTTTAGTTATATTCAAATTGCATCTGCGATCAGCAGTTATCATTTTCCAAGTTGGCAATCGTTGTTGATTATCAGCAGCTTGCTGCTGTTTATTGTGTTGTTCGTCAATTCTCAACGCGAGTTATCACGCGCGAAGCAATGGCTATACCTTGGTAGCATGTGGTTGGTGTTGGCACTCAACGCCGCGTTAGTCGATGACGGTTTTACCCCTGGCCTTGCCGTGCTGTGGGTCGCACTCTTGCCATGGTTTGTCAGCGAGCGCTGGTTGTACTGGATGATCGTGCCGGCACTCGCCCCCCATGCGCTGGTCGCGATATTGGATCAGCCGCATCGCGGTGATTTTCTTTTACTACTGACCTGTGGCACCTTTCAATTTTTTGCTATTTTTGCGATGAGCAAAGCCCGCTCCGAGTCGATGGCACGTGCGGCTTTAGCGTTAACCCATCAGCAATTATTAAATGCCCAAGGTAAGTTGGCAGAACAAGCCGCTGACACCGAGCGTTTAAGGATCGCCCGTGATTTGCACGATAGCTTAGGCCATCATCTAACGGCGCTAGTGATCCAGCTGCAAGTGGCAGAATATCAAGCAGATACAACACATCGACCGCAATTAGCACACTGCCATCAACTGGCGAAACAGCTGCTGCAGGACATTCGTCATAGCGTGTCACAGCTGCGTGAACCACAAAAACCACACTTGGCCAGCCAGTGCCGCGCGCTAGCACAGAATTTCCCGCAGTTAAAACTGCAATGTCAGATCAGCAGTGAGCTAGCGATCGACCCACTCTCTACCGCGCTGTTGTTCCGAGTCTGTCAGGAAGCGCTCACCAACAGTATCCGCCATGCACACGCCACCGAAGCCAGCATTGAAGTATGGCGGCATCAGTCGAAAATTAATTTACGTTATGTTGATAATGGCCGATGTGCCTTGTGGCCACTGGCTGAAGGCAACGGTTTACAGGGAATGCGCGAACGTATCGAAGATGCCGATGGCAAATTATTACTCAGCAAACCACAACAATCATTGCAAATTGATGTGGAACTGACGGAGAGCGCAGCATGATCCGCATCGCGGTTATTGACGACCAGACGCTGGTTCGTCAGGGCATTGTCAGCCTGTTAAAGCTGGCTACTGATTTAACCGTCGTGGCTGAGGCGGCCAACGGTGCCGATATTGCTGCGCTGGTGCAACAATATCAAGTTGACGTGGTGTTGATGGATATTCAGATGCCGCAAGTCAGCGGCATTGACGCTTTGCATTTGCTCAAACAGGCACAAAGCACGGTACCGGTAATTATCCTCACCACTTTTGATGATAACAACCGGGTATTACAAGCCATGCAGGCTGGTGCGCGCGGTTATTTGCTCAAAGACGTTGCGTTAGAACTGTTAGTCGATGCCATTCACACCGTCCATCGTGGCGGTAGCTTGTTGCAGCCGGCGATTACCGATAAAATTCTCGCCTCGTTTTTACAACGTAAATCAGACGAGCCAACCGCCGAAGACTTGCACGTCGAAGCTTTATCCGCAAAAGAGCTGGAAATTCTTCGGCTGCTGGCGGCAGGTTTTAGCAACCGTGAAATTGCGACTGCCGTATTTAAATCCGAAGGCACGGTAAAAAATCAGGTGTCGGCAATTTTAAGTAAACTTGGGGTCCGCGATCGCACCAAAGCGGTGTTAAAAGCCATTGACTTGGGTTTATTAGGTTAAAGCAGCGCTTTGGTGGATGCACTCAGCACCGCGCCTTATTTTTTGCAATAACAGATGGAAATGTATGCCACAACATCTTAGCCTCGTCAGCATTCTGGTCGACGATTACGACCTAGCCATTGAGTTTTATACCCAAAAACTCGGTTTTATTCTCAAAGAAGACACACCACAAGGTCAAAAACGCTGGGTCGTCGTGGCGCCGCCGGGCAGTCAGGAAAGTGCGATTTTGCTGGCGAAAGCCAATCAGGCAACACAACAAGCTTTGGTCGGCGCGCAAGGGGCTGGCCGCGTCTGGCTATTTTTGCAAACTGATGATTTTTGGACGGATTATCAGCGAATGCTGGATGCCGAAGTACAGTTTTTAGAACAACCGCGCGAGGAAAGTTACGCGACTGTGGTGGTATTTCAAGATCTCTATGGCAATAAGTGGGATCTGCTACAACGTAAATAATCACATTTTTTTTACATGACACCGCCATGCTGCCCGCCTTTGAGCCAGAGATTGACTACACTTAACACGCTTTGGGTACTTCCCAGCGCATCACGCAAAATTGCATAAGTGTTCTAGGGAGTCTGCGATGCCACATCAAACCATGTTACTGGAAGTTAGCCACTGTTTTGAATTTGACGCCGGTACCGTGTTTGATTGTTGGTTAGATGAACACCGCGCCGGGCGATGGATGTTCGCCACACCGCAGGGCAAATTACAACACATTGAAATTGATGCCAGGATCGGCGGGCGTTATCGGGTGATTGAACAGCGCGACGGCATCGATATTGTGCATACTGGTGAATATCATTTAATAGACCGGCCACAACAACTGCTTTTTAGTTTTAGCACCGACAGCAACACCGCCGAACCCGATTTGGTTCGTCTTTTAATCACACCGATGCCCTTTGGCTGTGAACTAACATTACGACATCAAATGTCGGTGTTATGGCGGCCACATCGACAAAAAATGATTGAAGGCTGGACCCACGTACTCGTCAGCCTCGCCGCCGAACTAAACCTCTCAGGTGGTGCCAATACCTTGGATTAACCAGCAGCATAAAAACGCCAGTTCAGGTTATAATCTTCAGCTATTTGAGCCAAACTGACTGATCAATTATGTACCGTTGCCCGCTTTGCCAACTTCTGCTTCAAAGTTCACCGTCAGGTTATCAATGCGAAAATCGTCATCAGTTTGATCGCGCCAAAGAAGGGTATGTCAATCTGTTGCCAGTGCAGCAAAAAAAGTCACTGGACCCTGGCGATAGTACCGAGATGATCCAAGCGCGGCGTAGTTTTCTTGAAGCCGGTTTTTACCAGCCGTTATCCGATGCCGTGAATCAATTGCTCGCAGCGGCGCTTCGTAAAAACGCAGACACAACCGTCGGCTCAAGCCAATTTGCCACCTTGCTCGATATTGGCTGTGGTGAGGGCTATTATAGCCATCGTTTGATAAGTTTTTTACGTGCTCAACATACAACTACCGCTGCAACTGATTCAGTATTAGGGGCAACACTGTATGGCATCGATATTTCCAAAGCTGCCGTCAAAGCCGCCGCCAAAAAATACCCACAGCAGCAATTTGCCGTCGCCAGTAGTTATCATTTACCTTTTGCCGATCAGAGTTTTGATGCGCTGTTGCGCATTTACGCACCATCACAAAATGCTGAACTGGCACGGGTTTGTAAAAACAACGGCTGGCTCTGCACCGTAACCCCTGCACCGCAGCATTTGATTGAATTAAAACAAAAAATTTATCAAGAAGTGCGCTTGCATCGCTCGGAGATTATCGATGAAGCAGGTTTTTTACACCAGCAGCGGCAACAGTTAAGTTGGCGTTGGCAACCAGACTCTGCAGCGGCACTCGAACAGTTGCTGCAAATGATCCCACTGGGCTATCGACTGACACCAGACGTGCGCCAAAACATGCTGGCAGAGCTGCCAGCTATCACTTTAGATTTTTATCTGGATTTATATCAACGACAATACTGATGGCAGGCACCGGCATTGTCTGTTCAGCACAAAACTAAGGCGCGAACTGCTCAAGATCCTCGGCCGACCACATCGCCATTTGACTGCTGTCAGCGTCAGCGGCTAACAGAGGCACAAACCAAGGTGCCGTTTCGTCCAACGATTCAGGGGTAAAGAACGGCTCCATCAACTGCGCCACTTTGCGGGTTTTCTTTTTCCGCACCGGCGTGACTTGTGGTTGTGTGTCGAGCATGGTTGCCCAAAAATAACTTGAAAGCTCGGCTACGACATTACTTTGCGCATTTAACAGGACAACAAGCCCAAGGCCTTTTTCAGTGGAATATGATAAATCGGTGCGATAACCCCGCACCAAACCACCGTGATAATACAGTTTATGTTGACCAAACTGATAAATGCGGGTGCCAAGGCCATAATGCGCTTGGGTCACATAAGGACCAAAGGTACGGCCAGACAAGTTGTCCGATGTTTTGACTCTGGGTTTATGAATATCCTGCAGTACAGATGCCGATAATACGGTCGGCTGATGACCAAGCCTGGCAATCAACCACTTGCCCATATCCATTGCGCTCGCATTTACACCAGCAGCGGGATTAACTCGATAATAAGTGGGGACCACTTTCGCCTCACCCCAGCCACTTCGGATCTTTACATGTGGCATCGCCCGGTTTTTACTGGCAAGAAAGGCGGCATAACCCACTGAAGCGTTGTGCATTTGTAGCGGTTTAAAAATGCGCTGTTCGATAAGTCGCTCGTACGATGTATTGGTGGTTTTTAGTAAGACCGTTTCAATCAGACTGAATAACACGTTTTGATAGCCATAACATTTTCCAGGCTGGCAACGCGGATTGATATTGGCGAATTTAGGTAAAATTTGGGCTGCGGTCATATTAGCTTCAATTAAATCATCAAAAGCATTCGGGCTTAGCCCGGCATTTTGGGCCAACAAATGTTCAATTTTCAGCTGCGACGTCATGGATGGGCTGCGAAATCTAAAACCCGAAACATATTTGGTGACTTTGTCTTGAAAACTAAAACGGCCTTCATGGGCAACTTGCGCCGCAAGGCCTCCGGCGAAGGTTTTAGATACCGATGCTAGCCGAAATACGGTATTGGCATCGATTTGCGCTTTGGCACCGCGCGAACGCACACCATAAGCACCAACCCTGACAATTTTGTCGTCTTTGACGATGACATAAACGCCGCCAGGAATATTGTTTTTTGCCATTTTTCGGCTGAATTCCTGATGAAATTCATTGGCGAATTGGTTTATTGAAGGCGCTGCAGTGGCCGAAGCCGACCACAAAAAAAGACTCGCCACCATTGTCAATCTGAGCATAATACCTTCTGGGATCCCAACATAGCGGGCAACGTCATCATGGTTTGCGGCACAAGCCTGCTGAATCGACGTTTTAATCTGATCGGATTTAAAATCACCGGACCAAATCAGCTTTTGCCACTAACATCTGTGGGATCAATCTGTTAATTAAATCGGCTTTTGCCGCCGCCGAAACCAATTCCGGCTGCCATTCACCCGCAGCATAAGGCGCTAATGCTGGGCCTGCACTATAACAAAAGGCCTCGTACCATTGGCCTTCGGCTTCAACGCGCACTGTCGTTTTGACATAATGCCCCGAGTCCAAGTCTTCAAAAAAATCTAACTTTGCCACTGCTGCAGCATCGACATCGAGTAATAACTGACCTGACTGACGGTACCCTGCTGCTTCCAATAAAACTGGCACCGGTGTGGCAAGTGGGCTTCGTACCAAGCCAAAACGCCGATAACCCGGTAATACTGCAGGCATCATCGCAAACTGACCGCCGGTAATTGCTGTTACAATTTCAGGGAAAGTCAATAAACCATATACAAAAATATGCTGCGGCTCAGTCACTTCAAACTCCTTCAGCGCTGTCGCGCCACGTCAGAAACAATCGCAAGTCCAGTTCCAGTTGATGATACTGGGGTTGCATGTATTGGCACAATTGATAAAACGCTTTGTTGTGATCTTTTTCCCGTAAATGCGCGAGTTCATGGACCACCACCATTTGCAGTATTGGCAACGGTAATTGTTTTAACAAGCTGGCGACACGAATTTCATTTTTACTTTTTAGTTTGCCGCCCTGCACCCGGCTAACTTGGGTATGGGTTCCGAGCGCATTGTGGATCACATGAATTTTCGGATCGAACTGTACTTTACTAATCGGATCACTGCTTTTCATAAACTGCTGTTTTAACCCAAGTGTCAATTCATACAACGCTTTATCGGTTTGAATGCCATGTTGGGTTTCTGGATAGCGTTTTTGTAAAGTACTACCCAGTTTGCCTTGGCTGAGCAAGTGCGACACTTGTTGCTGTATTGACTCGGGATATGAACGCAGGTAAATCAAATCGTGCATAGCTGCTCGGGAATTCCAGGCTGGCAAAAAACAGTCGTTAGTTTACCGCTATCTACGTGACGTTGATAGTTGTTGATAGTCATTTACCGCACTCGCCGACCGCGGCCCCTATCACCTTGCTGAAAAGAACAACCTAAAAACTCGACAGCGGTTATTGCAATCGATCGTTGCGACGAACAAGCACTGTCCGCATCAACGCTGACAATGTCGACCCGCGACCGATATTTATATTTGCGAGCTGGCTTCAGGATGTTTAAGGTAGCGTTTGTGCAATCGAGGCGGTAACATTTTTTTATAACGAGGGTAATTCAATGAACATCATCAGCCACTATCTTGCCAAAGCCAGTTGTATCGCCAGCTTGTTGATCAGCAGCCAGGTCATGGCCGAAAACTATCAAATTTTCTTAGTTCGACACGCCGAAAAAGCGGCGACATCACCCGATCCCGCGTTATCCGAATGCGGACAACAACAGGCAACAGCGCTAGCCGTTTTGCTCAAAGACGTACAATTGCCCCACATCTACCATACCCGCTTCCAGCGCACTCAGATGACAGCCACGGCGTTGCTGCAGTCAGGACGAACATTACAACCATTTGACCCGGCCCATTTAACTGATTTGGCAACACAGCTTAAACAAAACCAACAATCTGCCATCGTCGTTGGTCATAGCAATACCACTCCCGAGCTCGCAGCTATCTTGTCTGAAAAAGAAGTGGCGTCGATGTCAGAACTTGAATATGGGATTATTTATCAGCTGAGCTTTTCCAAAAACCAGTTACTCGTCATGAACAAGCTACAGCTGCCACAGCCATCCCGTTGTCAAAAATAGCAAAAGTGCTATCCCATTGCATATCGCAAGACTTCGCATGCCGGTCAGAGGTTTCATCACAGTATCGACACATCGTAATCCTCTCTGGCTGGATGCTTACAATGACGGTTCAACGCAATAGCATGTTTGGATAAACACGTACTGTAGCGCTAACAACCACAAACAATAGGCTGATGGCGCTAGCGTCGATTTTCTGCTGTCGAATGTATTATCAACCTGTGGCCATATCACCATGCAAAAAGATTAAGTTCGCTGCAGCAGACATAACACTTCAGCATGTGTGGTATGCGGGAAAAAATCAAATAGCTGAACTTTTCGCAGCTGATATTGCAAAAGTAATGCTAAATCGGCACTCAACGATTGTGGATTACAGCTGGAATAAAGTAGCCAGTCGGGCTGAAGTCGAACAACGGTTGCACATAACTCAGGCCCTAAACCACGCCGAGGTGGGTTCACCACCAACAATTCTGGCTGGCTTTGTTGGGCTTTAGCAAAGGCAGCGGCGTCCAGCGCTTGAAAGTGCAAATTCGTCAGCCCCAGCTCGGACGCCGATAAACTGGCACAGGCGATCGCCGCCGCCGATATTTCTATCCCAGTCACCACGCGACTAGGCTGCGCCAAATGTAAGGCAAAACCACCCACCCCACAAAACAGATCCCAAATCTGTACGACTGGCAACTTAGCGGTCCAATCTCTAGCAGTCTGGTATAGCTGGGCCGCCAACTGCGGATTTGTTTGAAAAAAACTCTGTGGCTGCAGATACATCGGAATGTCGTTCAGTCGCTCTGGCAATACCCTTTGCTCAGTCAACAATATTTCCACCTCGCCCTCGAGCACAGCCTTGTGCTCCGGCTGTAAGTTCACCGAACACACCCAAAGTTCAGGCCATGCCTGTAACAGCGCCGGTAAATGTTTTCGCATTGCCGCAATACAATTCTGCGACCGCATCACAAAACGGAGCATCCATTGGCCGGTCGCACTGCTTTGGGTTAACAACACATATTTGAGCTCTCCCTTTTTACTCGAGATATCATATGGCTGCAGTGCGGCAAGTTGAATAAATTCGGTGATATGTGCAAACGCGGCATTAAATTGCGGGGGGTAAAGTGGGCAGGCAGTCAGACTGATTTCCTGCTGCTGATGATTAACAATGCCTAAGATGGGCTTCGAAGCGCTGCCCATCACCACCATTTTAGCTTTATTACGAAAATGCATCGCAGCGCTGGGCGCAGGCGGTAGGATCTCAGCGTGCTGCGTTGACGGCAATACAGCTAACAGGCGTAACTGCTTCTGCGCCAGCTGCTCAGCATAGGGCTGAGCCAGCAATGTGCAAGAATGACATTGATTAGTGGCAAAATAATGGCAAAGCATCAGGTATCCAGAATATAAGTGCAACCGGTTAATCTTAACAAATTGCAGTCTCCAAACATAATGGCTACCGAACACAAGAACTACGTTTAAGGTAACTACCAACAACCTAGGCGATTAGAAACAACAAAGCCCCCCGCTTTTGCACGGGGCTTTGATCTGGAATTTGGCGGAAAGATCCATTCGAATTTAATGCATAAGAACTTGTATTTAAAAAGATTGCTAAACTGTCAAACAAATCCCCACCAAAACATATAACAAAGCATTATTTCATTTTCGTTTATTTTAACAGTGCAAAATTCTGTCACATGCTTGGATTCAACAGAATATATTTAGGACTGGAAAATTAGACCTCAATTTACCAAAATTGGCAGTTGGGTTCATCTAAAGGTATTTAAAACACAGGTAAATTGCTAAATCCCTTTAAATTAACTTCAGAAAAAGTAATCTGCCACTCATGATCCCAAAAAGGAAATCTCATGGTTTCAGTTTGCTGTACCTTTGATGAAATCAAAAATGCGACCTATTTTCCGCACCCCTTGGAATTCAAATCTCGGTCGCCAAAATGCTCAGTTTTAATTGCTCAATATAATGCTGAAGTTGTTGTTGCGTGGCTGGATCATGCCAGCTAAGGATATGTTTTTGATAAGCGGGTTGTTGCCATAATTGTTTTAATTGTTGGTTTATCGCCAGCATTAGTTTCGGTGCCAATGGATGTTTGCTGCAACCAACGTGAGTGGTTAGGTACGGCTGCTCGTCGGTCAAAGCATAATAGGCTAACTGAGCGTCGGGATGATGGGCGCTGGTTTGCATAAAACGGACGCGGTTTGGATAGTCTAATAAAAAATCAACGCGCTTTCCTAGCAGCAAGTCCACGGGATTATTTTGTACAAAACTGACTGAATTGAGACCGTTCTTCGGCTGCTGCAACGCTTGCTGTACCAGCGGCGAATAATGGCGACCTTGCTCAATCACTCCAGAATATTTTTGCTGACGCAGCAATGCTTGTAGCTCCACATACTTCGCCGCCCCCAAAGACTTCGCTAAAACACTGTCGACAGGTGTAATAAGCATGACCGGCATCACGACACCCGAAGGCAAGGAAAACAGCATTTTTTGGCGACGCTGCTCAGTATCAAGAATGCCAAAGCTACAGGTCAATTGACTTGCATCAGAATGTAATAAGTCGCCACGTTCTAAACTAACAAAGCGACTACGATGGAGATATTTCGGCAAGCGTTGAATTAACAACTGCTCCATTTGCTCGGCCGATCCTTGTCCACTATATCGACCCGACAATATGCGCAAAGGCGGCAAGTCAACGGTTAACCATTGCACCATTGGCTGGGCTGTTGCACCAACCGGGCAGCTCAGGCAACAAAACAAAATCAGCAGTAAAATAACTTTAGCCATGATAAGTTTTCAAGACAAAAACAGTTGTCAACATATCAACCCTCAACGCTGCTGGCAAGTCATGACATCCGGTTTGATTTTTGCCAACAAGGCTTTACCAAAGCGCAGATCCAGCAGTTACTTGAATTGAGCTTGCTGCACAGCATGCAACAAACCAGATCCGCTAAATCCCCCAAATATACCCCCAGTAGATAATAGTGGTACTTGTTGGTTTAGATAGAACAGTTTATGCAGAAGGAAATAAAAAACCCCGCGATTACGCGGGGTTCAAGACCATTTTAGACTTGGTTAGTCTGGAATTTGGCGGAGAGAGAGGGATTCGAACCCTCGTTAGGGATTAACCTAAACACACTTTCCAGGCGTGCGCCTTCAGCCACTCAGCCATCTCTCCGGAACTTGCTAGCGCAAGCGCGGCTATACTAGGTAAAATCAAAGCACCGCGCAACAACAAATTGCGATAACACAGCTTTTCGCTGTTATTTTCAGCAAAGCTAACTTTTTGACAACTAAGCGTTGCCCTTGACCGCGACACTGTTGGTTTTAGCGAAACTTAACATCCGGTCTAATGGCAACAATGCTCGCTTGCGTAGCGCGTCATCGACAAAGATTTCATGGCCGCTAGCGTCCGTCAATGCCTCCTCAATCGCTTTTAAGCCGTTCATGGCCATCCAAGGGCAATGTGCACAGCTACGGCACGTTGCACCGTTACCACCGGTTGGAGCTTCGATAAAGGTCTTATCAGGCATCGCTTGTTGCATTTTATAAAAGATGCCTTTATCAGTAGCGACGATAAAGGTGTCGTTTGGCATCGTCTGGCTGGCTTTTATCAGCTGACTTGTTGAGCCAACGGCATCAGCTAAATCAACAACGGCTGCCGGTGATTCTGGATGGACAAGCACCGCTGCATTTGGATATTGTTTTTTAAGCTCGACGAGGGCACTTGCCTTGAACTCGTCATGGACAATACAAGCGCCCTGCCATAACAACATATCGGCGCCGGTCTGTTTCTGCACATAAGCGCCTAAATGCTTATCGGGGCCCCAAAGAATTTTCTTGCCTTCACCATCCAAATGCTCAATGACATCTAAAGCAATGGAAGAAGTAACCACCCAGTCAGCGCGCGCTTTAACTGCGGCTGAAGTATTTGCATACACCACCACAACTCGTTCTGGATGAGCGTCACAGAATGCGGAAAATTCGGCAGCAGGGCAGCCTAAATCCAAAGAACAAGTTGCATCCAGAGTTGGCATCAATACGGTTTTTTCTGGCGTCAGAATTTTTGCAGTCTCGCCCATAAATTTCACGCCGGCAACAATCAGAGTTTTTGCCGTATGTTGATTACCAAATCGAGCCATTTCAAGTGAATCAGAAACGCAGCCACCGGTTTCTTCAGCTAACGCCTGAATTTCTGGATCAGTGTAGTAATGTGCAACTAGCACGGCATCTTGCTGCTTTAATAATTCTTTAATGCGAATTTTATAGGCTTGCTTGTCGTCGGCGCTTAGTGGCAACGGTTTTTTTGGGAACACATATTCAAGTTCATTAAACTGCATAGCTTGATTCATGTTGACCATCCAACAATCAAAGGGGTGGCATATTATACACGGCTTTTGCGATGAGAAAAACTATCAGGGAAGTGGTGGGTCATGATGGATTTGAACCATCGACCAACGGATTAAAAGTCCGCTGCTCTACCAGCTGAGCTAATGACCCAAACAAAGCACTGGACTGGTGGGCCATGATGAATTCGAATCATCGACCAACGGATTAAAAGTCCGCTGCTCTACCAGCTGAGC
>JBBKWN010000034.1:0-8849 GCA_037968955.1 Rheinheimera sp.
TGCCATCGTTGGTGGTGTCTTGGGTAACACAATTGCCCGCAATAGTTCTAACCGAGGGATTGGCACCGCTGCCGGCGCTGTCATTGGTGGGGCTATTGGCAATGATATTGGACAAAAAAATGGCACCGACGTAATGCATCATGAAACGGTGTGTTATCAGTCTGGCACTGACGTGGAATACCAAAGTGTGATTGATGGTTATCAGGTAACCTATCAATTACAAGGACGCGAATATACGACATTAATGGATCGTGATCCCGGCCCACAGATGCCGGTCTATGTCGAGCCGGTCAACAAACGCTAACAACCAGACGGCCAGCACAACGGCGACAATGCTGTATGCTAGTCACAATTTTAACGCCGCCAACCGCGGCGATTAGCTTAAAGGAATGCACATGCGGGTATTGGTGGTTGAAGATGAAGTATTATTAGCCGAACAAATTAAAAATCATCTTTTACAGCAACAATTTAGTGTTGACCTGTCACACGATGGAACTGATGGTTTTTTTAAAATCAGTGAATATCCATATGATTTGGCCATTATCGATATTGGCTTACCAAAACTGGACGGTTTGTCGTTAATTCGTAAAGCGAGACAACAAGATCTAAAAACTCCCATTATCATCCTGACCGCTCGTGGCAGCTGGCAAGAAAAAGTACAGGGCTTAGATGCCGGTGCCGATGATTATTTAACAAAACCCTTTCATGTTGAAGAGCTTATGGCGCGCTGCAATGCGCTGATCCGCCGCGCCGCGGGACAACCAGACCCAACACTGGTAGCAGGCCCTGTCAGTCTCAATAGCCGTACACAGCAGGTCTGGTGTGGTGAAATTGAAGTACCACTGACGGCCTACGAGTATAAAGTGCTGGAGTATTTTATGCTCAATCCAACCAAGGTGATTTCAAAAACGGAGTTAACCGAGCACATCTACGATCAGGATTTTGATTTGGACAGTAACGTCATCGAAGTATTTGTGCTTCGACTGCGTAAAAAACTGGATCCGAATGGCGAGCTCAAACCGATCGAGACGCTTAGGGGCCGCGGTTATCGGTTTAATCTGGCTGTCAACTGATGATGTTGTCGCTCAAACTCCGCCAGGCCATTATCAGTCTGGTGTTAATGCTGTTTTTGCTGCCGGTTTGCTTTCTGGCCATTGAGCGGGCATTTTTTGCGCAGTTACTCACCAGCACCGAACAAAAATTAGAGGTCCATTTATATTCGTTTTTATCCGAACTCACTTCCAAAAATGACATTGTAGAAATCAATAATAGTATTTTACCGGCCGATTTTTTACGACCCGACTCCGGCACAAGCGCCTTTATCGTCAGCGATGATAAGTTACTTTGGCAGTCGGATTCGTCACTCAATCAAACATTTATACCGCCGCAACATGAGATGCTGCCAGGTAAGCATGAGTTTATATCACAAGAACAAGATGGCAGCGTTTACTGGACGCTCTCGTTTGCTCTGCTGTTTGATATGGGTGAACGCAGCATGCCACTGACTATCCATATTGTACAAGACGAAGCACTACTCCAAGTGCCGGTCACCGCCTTTCGTAATACATTGATACGCTGGTTTATCGGTATTGCCGCAGTACTGATGTTGGTTATGCTGCTGGCTTATTACTGGACCACCCAGCCGCTCTCCGCCCTTGACCACGAAATCCGTCAGGTAGAAAGCGGTGCGCAGCAGCAATTAAACGGCAGTTACCCGACAGAATTAAATACCCTCAAAGAAGACGTTAATTTATTACTCGCCAGCCAAAATCGGCAAAAACAACGCTATCGGCATCATCTGAGCGATTTGGCTCATGCCTTAAAAACTCCAGTCGCAGTTTTAAATACCTCACCATTAGCGCAGCAACCAGAACTTAGAGAACAGATCGACCGGATCACGGCGATGATTGAGCATCAGCTTAAACGCGCGAGCAGTTCAGGCCACGACGTCTGGCAAAAACAAATTGCCATTTCGCCCATTATTGGCCAGTTACAAAGTGCGCTACAAAAAATATATCGGGATAAACAGGTACAGTTGTCATTGGATTGTCCGCCCCATGCCATGTTTCGCGGCGACGAAACGGACCTGATGGAAATGTTGGGTAATTTGCTCGATAATGCGTTTAAAGCTTGTCAGCAAACAGTTGCTTTAACTGTGACCTTGCGTCCGCTGGTCATTAGTGTCGAAGATGATGGACCTGGTGTACCGACGAACAAGACGACAGAACTACTCAATCGGGGCACAAGACTTGATACGTACAAAGAAGGACATGGCGTTGGTTTATCTATTGTCCATGAACTTTGTCTGTCATACTCAGGTGAAATTCAAATTGAACAAAGCCCGCTCGGCGGCGCTTGTTTCCGTTTGCATTTTCCCGAACATCAATATTGAAAATTAGATTAAAAACTTTGATGAAGCTCTTCATTCGAAAGCGGAAATTATGAAAATAGCTATTTATCTATTCGCCCTACTCTGTAGTTTTCACTTGGCCGCTACCAATAGCTGCGGCGAGAAAAAACAATCACAACTTGATTATTCGAGATGCCTTGACGCCGAATTGGAACAAGCGGAACGTGAATTAATCACACGAGAAAATGACCATTTATTTCAGTTACAAGAAATGGCACAAAAAACGGGTCGTGATGATCCACTGAAGGTGTTTACCCGCTCCCGTAAGAGTTTTAAGCTATTTCGAACCGATCATTGTCGCTGGCAATATTTGGCTCTTATCCCGGATAGCCAAGCTGGCGCGACCGTTTATAAGCAATGCATGATTGAACAGCTTAAGCTACAGTCAGTGTTATTAAGTAAAATAAAGTATTAAAGACGCATTTTCCTCGGCCATTTTGATCGTATTACTTGGAATGCCCGTAATGGGCTTATCATCTTATAGTTATTATTACGGCGATAACGCTTGTTCGACTTCAGGATATTTTATGACTTTAAATAATGCAGTGATCCGAATCAAAAATCTTCGTTTACGTACCTTCATCGGCATCAAAGATGAAGAAATAAACAACAAACAAGATGTCATCATTAACGCCACCATAGAATACAGCGCGATACAAGCTGCTGACAGCGACGATATGAGTAAAGCACTTAATTATCGGACAATTACCAAAGACATCATTAGCCTTGTTGAAAATAATCGTTTTTCTTTGTTAGAAAAATTAACTGCTGATGTCTTGTCTATTGCAGCCGCCCACCCTTCAGTGCAGTTCGCTGCAGTGGAGATTGATAAACCTTATGCCTTACGTTTTGCCGATTCGGTGTCGTTAAGTTTGTCCGTCAACAAAAATGTAAAGTAGTGATACTTTATTTGACCGACGGTTTGAGCTTAGCGGTATTGTAAGTGTCGGCATCACGTCAGACAAATACTGGAGTGAGTGCATGCAAATTCTAATAACTGGTGCCAGTGGACTCATTGGGACGTCTTTGGTGCGCTTATGGCAAAATCAACATCAACTTATTGTATTAAGTCGTTTTTCACATAAAGTTCAGCAGCAATTTGGCGCCGCCGTAAAAGTGGTCAATAGGTTAGAGGATGTAGATTTTAATCTAATCGACGTCGTGGTTAATCTTGCTGGTGAACCAATTGCGGACCGACGTTGGACCAATGCGCAAAAACACCGTATTTGTCAGAGTCGCTGGTCACTTACCGAGCAACTTGTCACTGCAATTCAGCAAGCGGTTACCCCACCCCATACCTTACTTAATGCCTCTGCGGTTGGCTTTTATGGACGACAATCGGCGGATGCGATCGATGAAAGCTATCAGTCGTTTTACCCGGAGTTTAGTCACGACATCTGTGCTCGGTGGGAAAATTTGGCCAACCGCGCCAAGTCAGAGCTTACCCGCGTTTGTATCTTGCGCATCGGAATCGTGCTTGCTGCCGATGGTGGCGCATTGAAGAAAATGTTACCGCCATTTAAATTGGGTCTTGGTGGTGTTATTGGCAATGGTGAGCAGTACATGTCATGGATCCATATCGATGACTTAGTCGCAATTTTTGACTTTATGTTGCAACACCCACAGCTGCAAGGTGTATTTAATGCCACAGCCCCAATGGCCGTCAGCAACAAGCAGTGGACAAAAATTCTGGCAGAACGACTTGGTAAACCAACGTTATTGCCGATGCCCGCATTTGCACTCAAGTTGATTTTCGGCGAAATGTCTGATTTATTGTTGTTTGGGCAAAACGTCTACCCGAAACGGTTACTTGATAATAACTTTCAATTTAAATTCAATCAGTTTCGCGCAGCCTTACATGATCTAAAGCTTTAAACTTTACGCCAAGCGCTGGTTTTCTTCACACCACCAGCGCTTCATGACAAAAAATTTACTGTAATGCACGGCGTAATAACGTTGGTGCATCGAGGATTAACAATTTTCTTAACAACAAAAAACCAAGTCCAGTAATTAACAACATCCCAAGTCCTGGACCAATCCACCATAAATTCCAATGCAGTGAAAATGGTAGTTGAAATAACCGCACTTGCAGCAAAGCCAATAACAATTCGGCGAGAACCGTCGCAAATACACCGGCCATCAAGCCAAGCGCGGCAAACTCCGTCAACACAGCTCGGCGTAAAAACACCGTTTTGGCACCCAAGGTACGAAGGATTGCCAACTCTTGTTGTCGTTGCTCTAGTGTTGCCTGAACTTGAGCGACCAAAACCAATACTGCAGCGGCAAATACTAACGCTAGGATCACGGTCAGCGCCAACGACACTTGCGCAATAATATCGTTAATTTGTTTTAAAATATTATCAACTGACAATACTGATATTGTTGGAAATTGTCTGGCAAGTACATTTAGCAACGGCTGCTGCTCGGGCGGTAAATAAAACGCCGTTAAGTAGGTTGCCGGAAAATTGGCCATCAGATCGGGCGACAAAATCATAAAAAAGTTCGGCTGCAAACTGTTCCAGTTTACTTTTCTAAAACTGCTGACTTTGGCACTAAATTGTTGACCACCCACCGAAAAACCGACCACATCGCCGATGGTTAAAGCCAGTCGTTTAGCCAAATCTACTTCCACCGACACTTCCTGAGTGCCACCAGAAACAAACCATTGCCCTGCTACAACTTCATTATTTGTTGGTAAATCAGCGAGCCACGTTAGATTAAGCTCACGTCCGATGCCATTTCTGCGCGCCGGCGCTGATTCACTAGCCGTAGGCGTATCGCTGCTAGTTTGATCGGCCTGTTGTTCACCCTTTTTTCGTTGAGCGGTATCACGGCGCTCATTGTCCGAACTGACATCGCCCAGGTCGGGATCAGTTAAATTTTGTTGATTGACACTCAGTACCCGGCCAGAAATCATCGGGTAATAAGTCCCCTTAATCAGACTGTTCTTTGCAAGTAATGCACTAATTTGTGGTTTTTCTTGTTCAGTGATATTAATAAGAAACTGATTCGGTGCACCAACAGGCACTTGTTGCTGCCATTGACCAATGAGCTCGGCACGCAAAAAGTACAGCAATAGCGTTAAAAATAAGGCCAGACTAAAAGTAATCAACTGGAAACTATTCGGCCACAAACGGCGGCGTAAATTGGCAAGGGCCAACCGAAGTGCACTACTTTGACCTGCGGTCATCGGTTTTGCGACTTTGACGACAAATGCCGCCAGCACCAACAATAAACCAGAAAAAACAACACAAAGTACAAACAACCACCCAGACAGCCACAAATCACCACTGAATAGCCACATCAAAAGCCAAACTGCGATGGCCCCGGTCGCCAAGTGCCAAAAATCAAATTGCCATTCTTGTTGACGTTGGCGCAAGACATTTAGCGCTGGCACCGCGGCGAGTCGCCAAATGGGTCGTGCTGAAAATAAACCAGCACAAATAACGGCAGTCAATAGCCCTAGCCACAGCGGTCGAGTGCTAAATTCGGCCTGATATTCACCAAGCCAATTCACAATGGCCCATTGTGCACTGCTACTGGCAAATTGCCCCATGGCTAAGCCTGCACTCGCGCTTAGCAATGTGACAAAACTAAGATGACTTGCGTATATTTTTCTGGCAGTAGCCGTCGTCACACCAAGTGCTTTTATCACGGCAACGGACATTGCGTGCCGTTGGCTGTATTGACTTGCGGCAACAGCGGCCGCGCAAGCTGCCAGCACAATCCCCAACAAGCCTGCCAATAACAGGAACTTTTCGGCTTTATCCAAAGCAGCTCCGACCGCTGATTCACGGTCAAGTTTTTGCCAGCGATCTTGCAAGGTTAAAAATGGCTTCACGTCTGATTCAAGCTGAAGCAATGCAGTATCACTCCCGGCAAACTGGTAGCGATAACTGATCCGGCTCCCGGGCTGCACCACTTCGGTTGCAGCAACATCATCAACATGCATTAACAAACGTGGCGCATTACCAAATACACTTAGTGGTGCGTCAGGCTCGGCAACAATAACCCCAGCGACCTTCAGCTGACTGACGCCAACTTCAATGAGATCACCAGTTTTGATTTGTAGCAGCTGCAATAAACGAGCTTCGAGAAAAACTTCCCCTTTTTTAAAGGTTGAGACTACGGCTGAATCTGCGGTTTCGTTTTGGCGTAAGATCAAACTTCCGCGTAGTGGATAACTATTGGAAACAGCTTTGACGCTGACCAACTGCATCTGCGTACCTGCAAATACCATGGTGCTAAACTGGATTTGTTTGGCAACTTGTAACTCGAGCGTTTCCGCTTTGTCGAAGATCGCCTCGTTAAACGGTAAGCTTGAACGCAAAATTTTATCAGCCGCGATAAAGTTGGCGCTACGCTGCGCCAAAGCTGAGCGAACACTTTCGGTGATGCCACTTAAGCTAACGACTGTAAACACAGCTAAAAAAAGTGCAAACGCAATGACCCAAAGCTCGCCGCGTTTTAACTCACGCCAAAATAGGCGCCAAGCAACTTCAGGCCACACTGTTCACCTCCGACGCCATGGTTAAATGCCCCGCATGCATGGTCGCTTGCTTGGCGCAACGTTTGGCCAAAGCCGGATTGTGAGTCACCAAGACTAAGGTGGTTCCTTGCTGTGCATTTAGCTCGAACAACAAATCTTCAATTTTGGCACCGGTTGTTTCATCGAGATTGGCCGAAGGCTCATCAGCAAATAATATCGCCGGCTTGGTAATAAAAGCTCTGGCAATCGCGACCCGTTGTTGTTCACCACCCGACATTTGACTGGGATAAAAATCGGCACGCTCGGTCAAGCCCACCAATGCTAGTAGCTCCCGGCCGCGAGCTGTGGCGTCTTTAATGCCTGCAAGCTCAGCCGGCAGGGTGACATTTTCAAGTGCCGATAAGCTTGGTAAGAGTAAAAACGACTGAAAGACAAAACCAACCTGACGGGCTCGTAGCTCCGCACGAGCGTCATCATCGAGTTGATGCAACGGCTGCCCAGCCAAATAGACTTCACCGCTACTGGCGGTATCTAGCCCAGCGAGGATCCCTAATAAAGTCGACTTCCCGGAACCCGATGCGCCAACAATAGCCACGCTATCGCCACGGTTGATTGTCAAATCAATATGTTGCAGGATAGTCAAAGTTGAATCGGTCAACTGAACTGTTTTGGTCAGCGCTTTGGCCTGGATATAAATTTCTGGTGTAATTAACATGAGATTTTGCTTCACCATTTTATTTTTCATTTTTAGTCTGTCAACACAGGCCACCACCCAAAAGTTACTGATCTTAGGCGACAGTCTAAGTGCCGGTTATGGTATGGAACAACAGCAAGGTTGGGTGCACCTATTGCAACAACAACTTCTAGAAAAACAATCAGGTTGGCAACTAGTCAATGCCAGTATCAGTGGCGAGACCACCGCAGGTGGCTTAGCCAGATTACCTGAATTAATGGCAAAACATCAACCTGCAGCCGTCTTGATAGAGTTAGGCGGCAATGATGGTTTACGCGGTTTTCCAACCTCACAAATCGAAAAAAATCTACAATTGATGATTGCCGAAGTGCAAAAAAACCATGCGCAAGCCATCCTCATGCAGATACGGATCCCGCCGAACTACGGACCACGGTATACCAAGCAGTTTGTCGCGTTATATCCAACGTTGGCCGAAAAGCATCAATCGGTGTTGTGGCCATTTTTTATGGATGCCATTGCGATACAACCGGAATTAATGCTGCCAGATGGTATTCATCCGAATGTAAAGGCGCAGCCGATTATCCGCGATTTTATCACCCCGTTGCTGTTGAAATTGTAAGCTGATGTGTAAACGGCGCCTAAAGTGAGCCAGCGCAGCGTTTTGTGATGAGTGATGAGTGATATGCGAAAATCGCTGACAAAGCAACAGGGTTACGGGCAGTTTTGCAGATGAGTAACTCGCTAAAATTTCCTAGATAGCGTCGAACAGAACTGGCCAGCGTTGAAAATGACACTCCATAACACCTGCGTAAAAATTATCAACGCTGAAGAGACAACAACGAATAAAAAATTTCAGTGCTTTGGGGAATGAATCAATTGAGAAGATGTGGTGGAGCTAAGCGGGATCGAACCGCTGACCTCTTGCATGCCATGCAAGCGCTCTCCCAGCTGAGCTATAGCCCCATCGAGAATGTTGCTAACTGGATTGGCGCAACAAGATGGCGAGAATCATGACTTGCGTAAGTGGCGTCCCTTAGGGGATTCGAACCCCTGTTACCGCCGTGAAAGGGCGGTGTCCTAGGCCTCTAGACGAAAGGGACATCCCAGGATTTGATAGCAGCGTGGCGTCCCTTAGGGGATTCGAACCCCTGTTACCGCCGTGAAAGGGCGGTGTCCTAGGCCTCTAGACGAAAGGGACACAGTGCTGATATCGGTTGAATGTATTGGCGTCCCTTAGGGGATTCGAACCCCTGTTA
>JBBKWN010000035.1:0-6852 GCA_037968955.1 Rheinheimera sp.
CAAAAAGTCGGCAGCACACCCCCAAAATTGCGTTTGTGGCAGCGCCAGCGGCTTATATTTCGTCCAGCGGCAAAACGATTGCCGCAACAGACATTGATTTATCGGTACGCGCGTTGTCGATGGGCAAATTACATCATGCGATGATGGGAACTGCAGCCGTGGCGATAGGTACTGCCGCGGCTATTCCGGGCACCTTGGTGAATCTTGCAGCAGGGGGCGGTGATCGCACCGCGGTACGTTTTGGTCATCCGTCGGGTACATTGCGCGTAGGGGCACAAGCGCTGTTGGTTGATGGGCAATGGCAAGTAAAAAAAGCGATCATGAGCCGCAGTGCCCGAGTGCTGATGGAAGGATGGGTTCGGGTACCTGTAAGCTAAAACCATTGACAGGCTTTTTAGCGCAGTCGATTGCAAATTAAGATTTTTCTGTTTAGATTGGTACAAAGAGTTTCAACACAGCGGGATGCATAAGATGAAAAAATTGTTGATTGTCGGCTTGCTGGCTGCCAGCTTAGGAACAAGTGTTCAGGCAGCTGATCAAGATTATAAATTGGTGACGGTAGCTGGTTATTTAAACTTTTATTTGCTGAATTTAAATGCTTGCCAGGATTTTCATCCATCAGTTCGCCACGCCGCTTATGATGCAGAAAAATCTTTGTATCCATGGCTGGATAAACTAGATGCTAAAACCAAAAACAGTATTGATGCCAGTGTGATTAGTGATGTGGTAAAAAAACGCCGTAGTGCATTAAATGCACAAATCAACGAAGGTGATTTTACGGTTGATCACTGTCAAGCGGTCGTCAAACTGTTAACGGGCGACGGACTGGACAAAACTCTACTGAAAAACCTCGATTAAATCTTACTTGGAACGGCCCATCAGCAAGGTGGGCTTTGCTACTTGATGTTATCTATTCGTCTAATGCTAAGCGCCGATTTACCTGCGGTGGTGAAACTGCAAGATCGCTGTTATGCCGCTGAGTTATTTGAACCGGCGGATGTCGTGATTAACCGTTTTAAAAATTGTGCGCAAACCTGCTGGGTTGCTGTTTATCAGGATAAGCTTTGGGGTTATTTATTCTGTTACCCTAGCTTGTTAGGCAAAGTGGGTGCATTGGCTGAAGATTTTATGCCAGCATCTAATGGCGATTGCCTCTATTTGCATGATATGGCCGTTAGCAGTGATGCACGTGGTCAAGGGGTTGCAACTGCGCTGCTAGCGTGTGCGCAGCAGTATGCCCAACAGCAAAAATTACGCGCCTTGACCTTGGTGGCGGTGCAAAACTCTGCTTCGTATTGGCAGCAACAAGGGTTTGTTGCTTTGCCTGCACTTTCGCCAGTACAGCAGCGACTGTTAGCTGGGTACACCGGCCAGCAGGCGCAATATCTACAAAAATTGTTATAACACAGCCGCTTTTCATCTCTGTTGGTTGTCATCCCCCTGTCATTTGCCATGATTAAGCTTTGCCAAAATGAAGATTGTGCTACAGATCGGAGGCATTGATGCGCTGGTTGTTATTGTTGGTAAGTTTTAATCTGACTGCGGCCTGTCCGCAGTGGCCACTTGTCATTGCGCATCGTGGTGCCAGTGGTTATTTGCCCGAGCATAGCCTTGCGGCATACCAACGAGCGTTGGAGCAAGGCGCAGATCTTATTGAAGTCGATTTAGTACCGACTAAGGATGGCGTGCTGATTAGCCGTCATGAAAATGAATTAAGTGGCAGCACTGATATTGCGACCAGGCCTGAGTTTGCCCGTCGTAAAACCGAAAAAGTCGTCGATGGCATGGTGCAAAAAGGCTGGTTTAGTGAAGATTTCACCCTTCTAGAACTGCGACGGATTAAATTACGCGAGCCACTGGCGCAACTGCGTCCCGGCAGCGCGGCGTTTGACGGACAATTTGACGTCGTCACTTTGCCGGAAATTTTGCAACTGTTGCAACGACATCGCATACAAAGCGGACGACAAGTAGGGTTATATCTAGAAACAAAACACCCGACCTATTTTGCGCATGCAGGACGTCGGATGGACGGTACGCCGATTGCGACCGATATCAGCCGTTTGTTAGTTGCGCAGCTGCAGCAGTATCGTGAGCTGTTGCCAACAGATATTTATATTCAATCTTTTGAAATCAACAATTTATGGCAGCTTAAGCATCAACTATTGCCAGATAGTGGGTTAAAGGTGCACTTGATCCAACTGCTTGGTGATACCAGCAAATCCTATCTGTTGCCGCAAGCAAACTTTTCTGAGCCTTATGATGTGGTCTATTGGCGCCAGCAGCAACAGCATCCCGCGGCTTATACGAAGTTGAAACAATGGCTGCCGGCGCTTGATCAGCCCAGTTTCCACTATGGTGATTTAATCGGTGGACAGGGTTGGCAGGCGATGGCTAGTTACGCTGATGGTATTGGCCCCTGGCGGCAAAATTTATATCGCCATATTGATCAAGCACAACCAGCTTTGGCTACTGTTGTCGCGGGCGCTCGGCAGGTTGGGTTAGTCGTCCATCCGTATACGTTTCGCGCGGAAGCAGATTATTTAACGAGAACTCTCGATGGACAGTTGGTGTCATTGCCAGCGGAGTTGCAGTGGTTATTTCAGCAAGGAATAGCGGGCGTGTTTACTGATTTCCCAGATATAGCGCTGCAAGCTCGAACTCAAACTTGTCTGGCGACTGGCTTCTAAGCCGTTGGTTAAATGTGCAGAACTTCATAATAACGTACTGAAATTAATAATTTTATTAGATTGTCATAACTTGTTACTGTTTTTCAAAGAAGCTCGTTTGAGAATTAGCGTAGACTCTGTTTTATCTAGATAAATTCGAATATGTCATTGTCAGCGGAATACTTGATGAAACACCAAACAAAAATAATTACTGTGCTGGTTATTGCCATGCTACAGGGCTGCGGCAAACCCGCGACTTCCACCGAAACTGCTATTGAAAAGCCAGTGACTTTATCGCTGGTGAGCGCAGATATTCTGTTGCTGTCACCTGGCGATTTATCACGGGGGCCGATGATTTCCGGCTCCCTGCAGCCGGTGGTGAAAGCGGAACTAAATGCTGAAGTTTCCGGGATTGTCACCCAAGTATTCAAAGACAATGGCGATCTGGTGAAGGCTGGCGAGTTGCTCGTGCAGTTAGACCAAACAACTTACCGCGACAAATTGATGTCAGCACAAGAGTCTGAACGTTCTGCAAGCGGCATTTCCGCTCAGGCGGCAAAACAACTTCGTCGGATACAAGCGTTAAACAAACAAGGTCTGGTGACCGCTGAAGCTTTGGAGACGGCTGAAATTAAAGCCAATCAGGCGCATTCTGACTTGGCCTCTGCCAAAGCGCGATTAGTTGAAGCTCGCCAACAGCTGGAAAGAACCGCTGTGCGAGCGCCTTTTGATGGTGCGGTGGCTATCCGCAAAACTTCTGCCGGCGATACGGCGCAAATAGGAAAAGCGTTGATGGTGGTGATTGACCCTTCGAGCATGCGATTTGAAGGATTTATTGCTGCTGATCAAGTGGGGCAAGTGAAAGTTGGCCAACAGGTCAATTTCAAAGTCAATGGTTATCAGGATCAGCGATTTGACGGCGTGGTTGAGCGAATTAATCCAGCGGCCAATGAGAACACCCGTCAGGTGCAGTTGTTTGTTGCCATTGAACAGAAACAAGATCTGGTGGCTGGTTTATATGCCGAAGGTTTTATTGCGGTGGCGCATCAGCAAAGTTTAATGGTGCCACCATCGGTGTTGGTGCAAGAAGGTGACAACAGCTTTGTCTGGCAATTGGTTGGACAGACGATCAAAAAAGTAAAAGTGACCAGCGGTGTGCGTGATCCACGCTGGGGTACCGTTGAGCTGTTGTCGGGCGTCATGAATGGCGACCAAATTCTACGCCATCCACAAGGTGCGTTGGTTGATGGCGCGACCGTGGTGTTGGATGAAGCATTATCTGGTGCTGCGGCGGTTAAAGCTAGCGGGCAGAAAACGCCTGCCGCTGTTGCTGTGACGGGGAATTAACCGATGATCTTGTCTGATTTCAGTATTAAAAGGCCATTAGTGGTGGTTGTGGTGACCATCGCCCTTATGCTCTTTGGTTATTTTGCCCTGACCAAATTAAAAACCAACCAATTTCCAGATGTCCAACCGCCAGTATTAGTGGTGAATGTACCTTATCCAGGCGCGTCGCCTGAAACCGTCGAGCGGGAGATTTTAAATCGGGTCGAAGATTCGATGTCGACCATTCAAGGTATTCGCGATATTCGTTCTTACGCCCGTGATTCTAGCGCAACTATTGTCGTGGTCTTTGATTTTGATAAAGACTTAACGGCGGCGGCGCAAGAGTTGCGTGACAGTATCTCCACGGTGCGAGATAAACTGCCGGCGGAAATGAAAGAGCCATTTATTAATCGTGCTGATCCGAATGCGCAGCCGGTTATTTCACTGGCGTTGTCATCCGATACAATGAGCCCGCTGGAACTATCTCGATTAGCGGAAATTGATATTGGACGCCAATTACGTGCCATTCCTGGGGTCGCGCTGGTTAGTCTTGAAGGTGAACTAGAACGGGAAATGACTATTTTCCTCAATAGTAATGCGATGCGTGAAGCGAAAGTTTCCGCTGTTGATGTCACCAATGCGCTGCGCACGCAAAATTTGGCCGCGCCGGTCGGTCGTGTGATGAGCGGCATGCAGGAACAAAGTATTCGCTTGCAGGGCCGGTTAAAAGACATTACCGAATTTGAACAGATGGTGGTGAAACAAAACGGTGACCAAGCGATCCGACTTGGTCAAATTGCCGATATCGTCGATGGTGGTGCTGAGCAGCGGCGGTTGTCATTTTTCAATGGCAAAAAGGCGCTCGGTATTGATATCACCAAAGCGCGCGAAGCGTCGACCATTAGTGTGACTGATGAGATTAAAGCCAAGCTGGCGGAACTGACCCCCAATCTGCCGCAAGGAGTCGAGCTGGTCATCGTGCGAGATCAGGGCGAAGACGTTGCCGCAAGTATGCGAAATGTCACTGAAGCGCTGGGGTTAGGCGCCTTATTGACCATTGTGGTGGTGTTTATTTTTCTAAATTCCTGGCGTTCAACACTGATCACTTCACTGGCATTGCCAACTTCCGTTTTAGCATCCTTTATTGCGGTGTGGGCGTGTGGTTTTACCCTGAATTTCATGTCGTTATTGGGCTTGTCGTTGGCCATCGGCGTGTTGATTGATGACGCGATTGTGGTGCGGGAAAACATTGTCCGGCATATGGAAATGGGCAAAGATAATATGACGGCAGCGCGGGACGGCACCAAGGAAATTGGCATGGCGGTGACCGCCACGACCATGTCGATCATGGCGGTATTTATCCCGATTGCCTTTTTAGACGGTGTCACCGGGCAGTGGTTTAAACCCTTTGGCTTGACGGTTGCTTGTTCGGTGTTGGTGTCGCTGTTTATTTCGTTTACGATTGACCCGATGATGTCAGCCTATTGGCACGATCCTGATCATGACAAAAGCAAAAAACGCCGTGGTTTAGGCCGAATTTTACAACGCTTTAATTTGTGGTTTGATCATCAAGCTGAGCGCTATTCAAGGTTGATCGGCTGGGCGTTGAAACACCGGAAATCGATGTGGTTTTTGGCTTTTGGCAGCTTTTTCGGCGCAATTTACTTGCAGGCGACGGTCGGTGGTTCAGGTTTTATGCCGGAAACTGACAATGGCGGTTTTATTGTGACTATTCGTACCCCATCCGAGTCAAGCATAGAATATACCAAGCTAAAAGCGGCGCAGGTCGCTGAAATAACTCAAAAAATACCGGAGCAACGTTACACCCAAACCACCGTTGGTACCTCTGGCAATATTACCCGCGCGCAAATTTTTGTGCGTTTGGTGCCAGAAAAAGAGCGCAGTCGTTCGGCAGAAGAAGTGGCAACTGATGTGCGGGGGCAAATAAAAAGCCTGATTGGTGCTGAATTTACTGTGACTGCCGACTTGAATGGCGGTGGCGGTGGTGACGGTAAAAAGCTGCAAATTCAATTCCGAGGTCCAGAAACACGGGTGCTTGAGGGCATCGTGATGGATTATCTAGCCAAATTAAAACAAGTACCGGGCGCGGTGGATGTGGGATTATCGGCGCAAAATCCAAAACCGGAACTTCAAGTTGAGTTCAACCGTGGTTTAGCTTCTAGTCTTGGTTTGTCGATGAGCGATGCAGCAAGCGCGCTGCGGCTTGCCTTTGCAGGGGCTGAAATTGGTGACTGGGTTGACCCAACCGGGGAAACTCGAAATGTGTTTGTGCGGATCCGGCCGGAAGAACGCGCCACAGTGCAAGATTTAGAACAATTGCCGCTGTTATCGAGTAAAACTGGCGCCATGATCCCGCTGGAGCAAGTGGCAAGTGTCACCTTAGGTAAAGGCCCGGCGTTAATTGAACATTTAGATCGGGAAACGATGATGGCGGTAAGTGCCAATGTCGAAGGCCGTAGTTTTGGCGAAGTGTTTAAAGATGCGATGACGCTGGCCAAGCAAATCAATTTCCCACCGGGTTATGATTTGGTGGTGGGTGGTGAAGGCCGTGATCAAAACGAAGTGTTTGGTAGTATTTTTGGCGCTTTAGGTTTAGCAGTGGTGCTGATGTATCTGATTTTAGTCTTGCAGTTTCATAGTTTCTTGGCGCCGGTCTCGATTATGATGTCGCTGCCATTGTCGTTAATTGGTGTGGTACTGGCGCTGTTGGCGTTTGATTCAACCTTAAATTTGATGAGCTTGATTGGGGTGGTGATGTTGATGGGCATTGTGGTGAAAAATGCCATTTTGCTGATTGACTGTGCCCGTAAGAAAGAAGCTGAAGGCATGACGTTGGATG
>JBBKWN010000036.1:0-17660 GCA_037968955.1 Rheinheimera sp.
GACATTGGCGCATGCCGCAGTGATGGCGGTGAAGGTATGACAAAAACACCTCCCACAGCGGCCATTGCGCCAGCAAAGCCTGGAAGTAAGCCGTCCAGTCATGCTGATTTACAAGGGAAAAGAGTACTGCTCACCGGCGCCACCGGCGGCATTGGCCGAGCCATCGCCCGACGTCTGGCAGCGGCTGGGGCTAGCTTGCTACTGGTAGCGCGGCAGCATCAGGAATTATTACAGTTCAGCCAACAGCTGCCCGGCCAGCACCATTGTTTTTGCGCCGATTTAACCTCAGTTGCAGATTTGCAGGCGCTGGTGGAATTTAGCCAGACCACGGGCGGGATTGATCTGCTGATCAATAACGCCGGTATCAGTCAGTTTGCGCTTGCTGATAGTCAGCACTACCCAGCACAAATTGCCCTGAATTTAATTGCACCGATGCAATTATGTCAGTTGTTATTACCTCAACTACAACAACGCCAAGCGGCGACCATTGTTAATATCGGTTCGACTTTTGGCAGTATTGGTTATCCAGGTTTTAGTGGGTATTGCGCCAGTAAATTTGGCCTGCGAGGTTTTACGGAAGCGCTGCAACGTGAGGTATCGTCAAGCACGCTGCGGGTGTTGTATTTTGCACCGCGCGCGACACAAACGGCCATTAATAGTGCCGCGGTGGTGGCGATGAATCAGCAGTTAGGTAATGCCATGGATTTGCCAGACGACGTCGCGCTAGCGCTCATCAAACAACTGCAAAGCGGCCAACGCCGACGGTATTTAGGCTGGCCCGAGCAACTTTTTGTCCGCTTAAATGCGCTGTTGCCGGCGTTGGTCGACCGCGCCTTACAAGGCAAGCTCGCGGTGATCCAAAAATATGCCGCTAGCGCGAACGCTGCCAAAAGTGCCAAGGGTGTCAACAGTGCCGGCACGGCAGCAATGACCACCCAACAAACTCACAACAACGCCAGCAATCCTGCTGCAAAAATGTCCGCGACGAGGTTATGATGAAATCACTCCACTTTTTAATCAACAGCAAAGTGTTACTTCCTTCGATGTTCTGGTCCGGCATATTATTGAGCCCTTTGTTATGGGCCGATACCCTCAGCGACATCGCGCCATTGCAGCATGGTTGGGCGCAGATCAATTACAGTGTCGCCGAAGATCAGCGCGAAAAAGCCTTTGCCGCCTTATTGGCGCAGGCCGATGCCGTGGTTGTCGCACATGTCGGTGAAGCTGAACCGCTCATTTGGCGTGGTATTATTAAATCGAGTTATGCTGGGGCCAAAGGCGGGTTAGGTGCTTTATCTATAGCGGAGTCATCCAAAGCCGACTTTGAAGCAGCCATGGCACTGAACGATCAAGCATTACAAGGCTCTGCTTTTACCAGCCTTGGGGTATTGTATTCTAAAGTGCCGGGCTGGCCGATTGGGTTTGGCAGCAATAAAAAAGCAAAAGAATTATTGGAAAAAGCGCTGGAGTTAAATCCACAAGGCATTGATCCAAATTATTTTTATGCCGAATTTCTTTTTGAGAAACGCGACTACAGTGATGCAATGCGTTATCTTGAAATCGCCAAACTGGCACCGGCACGAGCAGGCCGAGAAGATGCAGACGCGGGTCGGCAGCAAGATATTGCGTTATTAAATAGCCGATTGCAGAAAAAATTACGTAACTAGCCTAATGCCAAAACGCATTAGACAACAACGGAACTGGATAAATGCGGATTTTACTAGTTGAAGACGACCATGCTTTAGCCCAAGGCGTGGTGTTGGCTCTGCGCGGGCAGGGCTTTGTGATTAACCATGTCACACAAGGCGCGCAGGCATTAAGCAGTATCCGCAGTCAAGATTGTGACGCCGTGGTCTTAGATTTGGGTCTGCCGGATATGGATGGTTTGGATGTGCTAAAACACACTCGGCAGAAGTTTCCGCGCTTGCCGGTGTTGGTGCTGACCGCACGTGATGGGGTTGATGACCGGATCCGGGGTTTGGATTTGGGAGCCGATGATTATTTAGTCAAACCTTTTGCGTTAACAGAACTGTTTGCTCGATTACGGGTTATCGAGCGCAGGCTAGGCACGGCATCCAACCATTTAATCAAATTACAAAACGTCGAACTTGATAGTACCGCCCATCAGGTGCGGCTAAATAGTGAGCTGTTGTCATTATCCCGCCGTGAATACATGCTATTAAAAGTATTAATGGAATCTGCAGGCCGTATCAAAACCCGTGAGCAATTAGAAGCCAGTCTGTACGCCTGGGGCGAGGAGGTGTCCAGTAATGCTTTAGAAGTGCATATTTCTAATTTGCGTAAAAAACTACCAAAAGACTTTATTAAAACGCTGCGTGGAGTTGGGTACAGCGTGGATCCGGCATGAGCTCAATCCGGCGTTATCTGGTGACGATCCTGATTGCGGTGTTGACGCTGACTAGCTTTTTGGCGGCGTTACAAAGCTATCGGCAAAGTCTCAGTCGTTCGGACCTTTTATTTGACCAAGATTTAGTGTTGTTGGCCAGCAGTCTGTTGCCACAGTTTCAAAAGGACAGCGTCAGCAATATCGATTTATTGGTGGTGCAGGTCTGGCAAGGCGATACCTTAAAATATAAAAGTCAGCAGGCACCAGCCCAACGTATTGCCGCCCCCGTGGGCTTTAGCGAACAAAACTTTTCCGGCCAGCGCTGGCGTACTTATGTCATTGACACTGCAGCGAGCGCAACAACGGCGGCCGAAACTACGCACGAGCGGCTAAGCATTGTTGTTGCCCAGCCGCTAAAACAGCGACAAGAGTTGGCTGATGAAGTGGTACTGGCATCTATTTATCCAGTAGTGCTAAGCCTGCCACTGCAAGCATTGCTCATCTGGCTGGTGGTGAGCAAAGGGTTACAACCGCTCCGACGACTGACCGCTCAATTGTCATCAAAAAGAGCCGATGATTTAACGCCGCTGCAGTTGTCAGAAGTACCGCAAGAAATGACGCAGATGCTGGCGACGACGAACCAGTTGTTACATCGACTTGATAATGCCTTTGTTCGAGAAAAGCGCTTTGCGTCAGATGTCGCGCATGAGCTTCGTACGCCGTTGGCTTTATTGCAGGTTACCTTACACAATGCCCAGCAACAATGGCACGCCCAAGGGGTGACCGACCCCGACGGGATGATGACAGCGCTACAGCATGGTGTGACACGCATGAGCCAGCTGATTGAACAAATTATGTTGTTAAACCGCACTAATCCTGAGCATTTTACAGCCAAGTTACAGTCCATCGACGTCACGGCTTTGTGCCGGGAAATTATTGCCGAGTTATATCCGCAGCTGCGCAATAAAAACCAGCAGCTTGCCTTGGAGGCGAAAGACAGTTTGCTGCTTGCCGCCGATCCTTTTGCGCTAAGAGTGTTGTTGCTCAATATTGTCGGCAATGCGATAAAATATACGCCGGATGGCGGGCAAATAAAGGTACAGCTGCAACGTATTGACGATAAGGTGCGGTTGATTGTTGAGGACTCAGGTCCTGGCATTGCACCAGAAGAATATCAGCGGGTGTTTGACCGGTTTTATCGGGTGGGTGGTGATCGGCACTTATCTGGCGCACCCGGTAGTGGCCTTGGGCTGGCGATTGTAAAAGAAATTGTTGTACTGCACCATGGACAATTAACGCTAGCACGCTCAATATTTGCGACGGGTTTAAAAGTAACAGTGGACTTTCCTGGTTGAATTTAAAATTAAAACTTCGAATAGGGCATGGATTGATCAGCTTAATGCTGCTATTCGCGTTGCCTTTATCTGCGCAAATTCGCAGCTTTGAGATCTTCCTCAAAGATCACTTGTTCACACCAGCAACAGTGTACGTACCTGCGGGTGAAAAAGTAAAACTAGTGATCCACAATCAGGATGGAACCCCGGAAGAATTTGAAAGTTTTAGTTTAAACCGTGAAAAGGTCATGCTCGGCCATAGCAAAGCAGTGGTGTTTATTGGGCCACTTGAACCCGGCGAACATCAGTTTATTGGCGAATACAACCCCGACAGCGCGCGAGGGAAAATTATTGTGCTGCCATTAAAGCAGTGGCAGGAGCTGCAGCCAGCGTCGTCACAACCACCACCAACAACCGTGAGCTCGAAGCCGCCATCGTTGTACCGCGATCAGCCATTGTTGGTGCCGCAAGTAACCACATTACAGCGGCCACATAGCGGCGCAGGCAAGGTGCAAGATGCTGATTAATGCCGTGGTGATGTTCTTGCGCGAATTGCTGCCACTACTGTTGCTGCTTAGTTTGTTGTTATTGTGGCAGCGGACACAATGGCGCATATTTTTAGTGATTTTTTGCACTAGTTCATTCGGTGCTATTTTATTGCTCACCAGTCAGTTCAGCAGCATTTCAGCTTGGTTGGACGGCCAAGGATTAGAGCTCTTGTATGCCGCGTTGTATTTGTTCACCGCGGCGCTGCTTGGTCTGGCAATGCACTACAGCAAGCAGCGCCGGGCGGTGTGGCTGGCGGCGCTCGCTTGTGCTTGCCTCAGTGTCATTCATGGTGCCAACTTGGTGTTGTATTTATGGTTCTATCAGCGAAGTCCGGCGGAGAGTCAAAGCTTGTGGCTGGGCGCTGCACTAGGGGTTGGCATTGGCTTCAGTGTGGCGGTGCTGCTGTATTATTTAGTGGCGGAGTGTCAACGTTATTGGCGCTGGTCGTTGCTATTGTTGTTGGCACTGTTGGGTGCTCGGCAAATTAGTATGGCGGTGGCTATTTTGATTCAAACTGACTTCTTGGCGCCAGGCGCGGTGCTTTGGGATAGTCAGCAATGGATCAATGAACAATCAGAATATGGTTATTTTCTGAACGCATTGCTGGGTTACGAAGCAACTCCCAGTGTCAGTTTATTGTTGGCGATGGTGATGGGTTTGCTGCTGCTGTTGATATTAGGGCGTCGGCTGGAGGTGAAAAATGTTCGGACTGAATAAATCGCTGCTCACTTTTTGGTTGGCGGTCGCTCTGTGCACCTTAGCAACAAAGGCCAATGCTGATGGTCGGGTGGTTGACAAAGTTTACCATCCGTATGTTCAGCCGCTGGAGCGCGGGTTTGAGTACCGCGTTGCGTATCAAAAACAACCCGATCATCCAGACAATAACAACATCGCCCAAAAAGTGGGTTACGGTTTTTCGATTGCAGATCGCATGGCGCTCGAACTTTATGTGATTGCCGAGCGTGTCAGCCCGGAGGATTATAAGCTCAGTGGTTATGAAGTTGAGCTACGCTGGATGTTATCCGAGCAAGGTGAATACAGTGCTGACTGGGGGTTGCTGTTTGAACTTGAACGGCAAAATAATGAAGACAATTATGAATTCACCACCGGTCTTTTGATGGAGAAAGAATACGGTCCCACTAGCTTAACCCTCAATGCATTGGCCGTTTATGAATGGGGTGAAAGCTTGGATCGCCAATTGGAAAGTGAGTTTCGCTTGCAATATCGTTATCGTTGGCTGCCACAAGTCCAACCGGCGCTTGAATTTTATGCCGGTGAGAATTTTAAAGGCGCTGGTCCTAGTATGATGGGCTTACATCGCTTTGATAAACAAGAACTGTTGAAATGGGAGTTTGCGGTGATCTTCGCCATTAACAATTCGACCGTCAACAATACTTTGCGTTTTGCCTTTGAGTATGAATTCTAACCGACCCCAGCCGTTTGTTGCGCTCGACTTTGAATGCTAGTTCGAAGCCGAGCATTAGAGTTACCCATCAATGACTTTCATCGTCACCCTATTTCGACTTCAGCACCACAACGAGCTCTGGCCGGTACTGGTCAGAGCTCGTTGTGGTGCGGCGAGCTCAAATCAACATAACAGTCACACTTTTGGTCGGGGTCGAGATGCTGCACTGTTGTCTTTATGCCAAATAGCGAAATTTTTGCTAGTTATTTCTATCGTGCACTGCTGCAGATTTTAGATATCCCTTGACAGTTGTTTGTAGTGCATAGGCCGATTAATCGCAATGAAATGAGGCGAAATAGCTCAATCGAGCGGCGATTGTACCGTAAAATACACCAACACTAGCGTTTAGCGCTGCCTTGCCAAAAGTTTTATTTTTGGGCAGTAAGGAATTATTCACACACTTTGTTGTCGTGTCGCATTTAAAAAGATTGACCTTGTTAATTTACTCGCACTATTATCTCGCTGCGATTGTTAGAACAACCGCGTTATCTGCCAAGTCAAATAAGCAGAACTCAAAATTAGAATCACCATATAAATGGTGATCCAGGGAGAAAAACCTCATGTTCACAAACAACAAATTAAGCAAGTCGGTTCGTCTGGCGATGGTTTTTGGTACCGCTGCGACCGCCATGTCTTTCGCTTTTGCTGCGCAAGCTGCTGAAGAAGAAGCGAAGAAAGTAGAGCGTATTGAAGTAACTGGTTCGCGTATCAAACGCACAGATATGGAAACAGCTCAACCAATTTTGGCAATTTCAGCCGAAGATATCAGCCGCTCAGGTTTACTGAGTGTTGGTGATGTTTTAAAAGAAATCTCAACCAACGGTGCTGCGTTAGGCCTGCAAACAAACAACGGTAACACCACCGGCGAAAGCCGCGTAAACCTGCGTAACTGTTCTTCTAACCGTACACTGGTACTGGTAAACGGTCGCCGCTGGATTGCCGGTTTAGGCGGTTCAGTTGACGTTTCAACTATCCCACTGGCTGCTATCCGTACTGTTGAAGTATTAAAAGATGGCGCATCTTCTGTTTACGGTACTGATGCAATTTGTGGTGTAGTCAACGTCATCACCAAAGGTGATTTCGACGGTGCTGAAGTTAGTTTGTATAACGGTCAAACGTCAGAAAGCGACGGTAAACGTGAAACTTACAGCGCTACTTTTGGTACATCAAACGATAAAGCTAACGTGTTATTTAACGTAAGCTACACCAAACAAGAGTCCATCATGGGCGGCGACCGTGAAATTTCATCGGTGCCAATCTATAACCTGCCAGCGAACGTGGCAGGCAATGGTGGCCGCGCAAGCCCAACAACGCCATACGGTCAGTTTAGAGTTGCTGGTGTATCACGCACTCTGACTCCAGGTAAAGCCGGTTGTGTTGCCAACAAAGCTTGTACTCCTGCTGCTGCGGCTGATTTCAAAAACTTTGACGGTAATACCGATGGTTATAACTTCGCACCAGTGAACTATATCCAACAACCGTTTGAATCGCTGGCATTATACGCACAGGGCGGTTATGCCGTTACTGACACCATCAATTTAAAAACTGAAGTATTGTATAACGAGCGTAGCTCGCAAGCGCAATTAGCAGCCCAGCCATTAGGCGGCTTAGCCATTCCAGCGAACAGCATGTACAACCCGTTTGGCGCTGCCATTGTTGGTGCGTCATTCCGTCCAATCGTAGCACCACGTCAATATAACGCCCAGGTGAATACCTGGCGTTTCTCGTCATCTTTAGATGGCGAATTTGAAATGGCTGACCGCACTTTTACTTGGGATACTTCAGCAACTTTCTCTGATAACTCTTTAACAGCGTTAAAAGAAGGTTTCTTTGAATCTACACGTTTTGCCACTGCTATTGGTCCATCATTTGTGAGCTCAACGGGTGTCGCAACTTGTGGTACTGTTGCTGCTCCAATCGCTGGTTGTGTGCCGTTTAACCTGTTTGGTGGTCCAGACGGTGTGACTCCGGCAATGCTGAATTACGTATCGGTTGCACCACGTGATTTAGCTTATTCTAAAATGTGGGATTACACTGGTAACATTCAAACTGAACTGTTTGAATTACCAGCTGGCCCAGTTGCGGTTAACTTAGGTACTGAGATTCGTCGCGAATCTGGTTACACTAGCCCAGAGCCACTGACTGTATTAGGTCAGGTACTGGGTGATAACGCCGCAACGCCAACCAAAGGTGGCTTTGGCTTAAAAGAAGTTTATGCTGAATTCTCTATCCCACTGTTAGCGGATATGGACTACGTAAAAAGCTTAGAGCTGTCGCTGTCAACGCGTTATTCAGACTATACCAACTTTGGTGATACCACCAATAACAGCTATAAGTTAACTTACCGTCCGGTTGATGAGCTGTTATTACGTGCGAGCTTCAACGAAGGTTTCCGTGCACCGTCAATTTCTGAACTGTACCAAGGTCAAAACGACAGCCGTCCGACTGCAAGTGATCCTTGCCGTACTAACGCTGCATCATCTCCGTACTTCACTACGCCAGGCGTAGCAGGTCGTTGTGCCGCAGCTGGTTTGTCTAGTACTTTTAAACAAAATGATGCGCAAGTACGCGCTAAAGTCGGTGGTAATCCAGAACTGCAACCTGAAACTTCAGAATCTATCTCAACTGGTTTTGTCTACAGCCCAGAATGGGTTGAAGGTTTAGGCATCAGCGCCGACTGGTACCGTATCGAAATCGCTAACGCGATCGGTGGTTACTCAGCACAGAGCATTTTGAACCGTTGTTATGTTCAAGGTATTAGCTCTGCTTGTGGCCTGATTAGTCGCGACTTTACTGGTACTTTAAACGGTAACCCTGGTGAAATTTCTAACGTCGTCAGCTTAAACGAAAACTTCAAAGGTGGTTTCCATGTTGAAGGTATCGATTGGAACGTTGATTATCGCTTCACGACTGATATCGGTACTTGGCGTGCAAACTGGGATAACGCCTACACCATTTATGATGGTCAATTAGGCAAGCTGAGCCGTGGTGATCTGACTCTGGATGACGCGATTGCAGGCGGTAGTTCTGCCGGTCGTTTATCTGCAGGTGCATCAGGTGGTGGTACTTCTTTCCGTCTGAAGTCTAACCTGACGTTAAGCTGGAGCAAAGATGACTTACGAGCGTCACTGACGGCTCAATACTTATCCAAGCAAACCGAAGAGTGTAATGCGGTGCTCACCGTGGCGACTGGTTTAAACAAACCAGAGTTACGTAACCTGTGTTCTAACCCAGATGGCAAGCGTATTGAGTATAGTTTCGCACCAGGCACGTTAAACATCATCGGCACTGAAGGTCCATATGCAACAAACGAACTGAAACCAACGGTTTATTTCGATGGTCAAGTGGGTTATACCGCGCCATGGGAAGGTGACATTGTGGTGGGTGTTCGTAACCTGTTAGATAAAGATCCAGAAATTGCATACTCTGCATTTTCAAACTCTTACGATCCTAACTACCGTACCCCAGGTCGTTTCTTCTACGTAAGTTACACGCAGAAGTTCTGATAGATTTTCATCAACCTCGGTTGATCTGAGATAAAAAGACCAGCTTCGCGCTGGTCTTTTTTTTATCAAAAATACTGCAGTTTGAGAAAATTAACTGTGCTAATTTTGATGCCGGTAAAAATTCAATCATCGATATATATTTAAGGACACACGGATGGGCACTTTTTTTGGGTTATTACTGAGTGTCGCCTTATTAACCAATGGCACCGCAGCTTTTGCAAAGAGTACTACCACCGAGAGCGCATCCAGCGCAAAATTACTTCGCTTAAATTACCAAAGCGGGATTGATCAAACAAAGCGGCAGTATTTTGTATATTTGCCGGTTGGTTATGACGACAGCCCCACCCAAAAATGGCCATTAATGATTTTTTTACATGGTAACGGCGAACGTGGCAATGGGAACGATGAGCTGGATTATACGTTGCTGCATGGCCCGCTTTATGAAGCGTGGATCCAAAAACGTTCGTTGCCGTTTATTATCCTTGTCCCGCAATTGCATATGTTTGATATGGCAGGTTTGCCTTACATTGCCAATCGGCAGAAATCATCAGTGCCAGTTCGGCTAGACGAAGGTGTGCCAACTCGTCCTACCATGTTTACTTCGACGCGTGCTATTCGTCCCGCGAATGATGTAAAAGAGATGACTGACGTAGCCGCGTTATTGCCTGATGGCTGGGAGCGGGCAGAGCAGGATGTCCTGCACATGATTACTGCTGTGCAACAACAATATCGAGTTGACTCACACCGTTTGTATCTTACCGGCATTAGCTATGGTGGTTTTGGTAGTTGGTATTTCGCTAGCAAACATCCTGAGTTATTTGCTGCGGTTGCCCCTATCGTTGGCTGGGGTCATCCAGATCTGATGGCACCGATAGCCAAAGCCAAAATTCCACTCTGGGTATTTGCCGCCGGTCGTGATTCAGCGATTAATAAAGACTATTTTTATCCAGGTATCGAAAAACTTCGTCAGCTAGGGCATGAAAATGTGCGCTTTAGCGTGCTAGAACAAGCTGAGCATGATGCATGGCGCCAAATATATGCCGGTTCCGATTTATATCAGTGGTTATTACTACAACAACGCCCGTGACCTATGATAGCGACGAGGTCGTAGCCGTTGCTGCTGTGAGCAAATAAATTGTTATTTTTCGAAAAGATGATCACGAAACAATACAAAGAGATGTTTTGTAGCGGCGGCGAGGGTAATGGCGATTGCTAAATTTTTGGCTTAATTTTGTGCTTAATTTTTTGCTTAGTTTTTGACACAAAAAAACCGACATGATGTCGGTTATTAAGTTGGTTGCGGGAGCCGGATTTGAACCGACGACCTTCGGGTTATGAGCCCGACGAGCTACCAGGCTGCTCCATCCCGCGTCCGATATTACACTTGAGCAGATAGTGTAATAAGTTATAAATTGTCAGGCATTTTTCACAAAGTTTGTCACAGTGTGAAGTTGGTTGCGGGAGCCGGATTTGAACCGACGACCTTCGGGTTATGAGCCCGACGAGCTACCAGGCTGCTCCATCCCGCGTCCGAAAATTACACTTGAGAAGAGAGTGTAACTTATTGCCTTGCAATGATTATTTTTGTAACTGTCTTATTAAGTCAGTCACAATTTGGTTGCGGGAGCCGGATTTGAACCGACGACCTTCGGGTTATGAGCCCGACGACCTACCAGGCTGCTCCATCCCGCGTCCGTCATTGCGGGGCGCATCTTATGGCTTTTATGCGCTTGATGCAAGCGTCAATTCACTGCAATTTCGTTTGTACTCACTGACTGCTGCTTTAATCACCGATATTTAACAAAAATCATTGGTTTAGCAAAATTATGCGCTTTATTCCGCAACGCCAAAGTAAATTCGCTCGGCGGTTGCACTAAAGCTTCTGCTATAATGCCGGCCAATTTGCGAAAAGGGTGCGATTATGCAGGAATTCTGGGCCTTAACCTCGAAAGGGGTTGAAGAAGTGTTAGCCATTGAGATTAAACAGCATGGCGGCGAAGTAGTGAAGTTAGGTTTAGGCGTGGTGCGATTTACCGCGACGCTCGACACTGCTTATCGGTTATGTTTGTGGTCCAGGCTGGCAACCCGGATTATGCGTCAGATCCATTCGGTGGCCGTCGACGCAACGACAGACGTCTATGACGCAGCCAATGAAATTAATTGGCTGGAGCAGATGCAGCTTAGCCAAAGCCTTGCCGTTGAATGTGTTGGCAAGCACCCTACCATTGATAATACCCAGTTTGGTGCAATGCGCATCAAAGATGCCATTGTTGATCAATTCCGCGACAAAACCGGCGAACGGCCAAATGTCGATCGGTTAGATCCGGACGTTCGTTTCCAATTGCGGATGGAGCGTAGCCATTTCTACTTTGTACAGGATTTCTCCGGGCCATCACTGCATCAACGAGGTTATCGCAAAGAACAAGGTGAAGCACCTTTAAAAGAGCATCTAGCCGCCGCGCTATTAATTCGCTCAGGTTGGCAGTTTAGCCAGAGCTTGTTTGACCCATTTTGTGGCAGCGGCACCTTGCTAATTGAAGCCGTGCTGCTGGCCCGTAACATTGCACCTGGTTTAAAACGGCCACAATTTGCTTTTGAAAAAATGGCCGATTTTGACAATTCGTTATTGCAACAAATGCGCGCTGAAGCCTTAGGCGCGCGCAAGCAATTAGCGCCTGGTGTGCGTTTTATTGGTTCTGATTTAGATGCACGCTCGCTGGATAAAGCACGACAAAATGCTAGTCGTGCAGGCTTGAGTGACGTGATTGAATTTCAGCAAGCCGACGCTACCCAACTAGAAGCCATTGCAGGTGTGAGTAACGGTGTGATTATTACCAATCCGCCCTATGGTGAACGGTTGGGCGATCTTCCAGCTTTAATTCCACTTTATGCGGAATTTTCATCAAGGCTAAAACAGCATTTTCAAGGCTGGCGTTTAGCGCTGATTACCTCTAATGCCGATTTACTGCGGGCGTTAAAACTATCCAAGTTCAAGAATTATAAGTTTGCCAACGGTCCGATCGATTGCGACTTTAGTATTTTTGATTTAACAGAGCAGCAAGTGCAGGTCAGTGTGGCTTCGGCGCCTGCGTTATTTTTCGCTGAAAGTGACTCTTTTGCCAATCGATTGAAGAAAAATGTCAAACAACTCGAAAAGTGGGCAAAGCGAGAGCAGTTGAATTGTTATCGTTTGTATGATGCTGATATTCCAGAATATAACGTCGCCATAGACTGGTACGACGGTGAAGTGGTTGTACATGAGTATTCAGCGCCGTCCAATGTTGATGAAGGGATTGCGCAAAAACGGCTGTTTGATATCGTCAATCTGGTACCGAAGGTACTTGGCATTCACACCGATAAAATGGTGCTGAAAGTTCGTGAAAAACAAAAGGGTAAAGATCAATATCAGCCGCTGGCGAAAGCGAATCAATACAAAGAAGTGACTGAATATGGTGCAAAATTCCTGGTCAATTTACGCGATTATCTTGATACGGGCCTGTTTTTAGACCATCGAATTACTAGGCGCGCTATTCAGCAACAAAGTAAAGGTAAAGCAGTATTAAACCTGTTTGCTTATACCGGCACCGCCTCGGTCCATGCCGCCATCGGCGGTGCGCGCTCGGTGACCACCGTGGATATGTCGAATACTTATTTGGATTGGGCGCGTCGCAATTTTGATTTAAATGGACTTGCCGGTAAGCAATATCAGTTCGTTCAGGAGAACGTGCTCGACTGGGTACACAGCTGTAAAAATCAGTTTGATTTAATTTTTGTCGACCCACCGACGTTTTCTAATTCAAAGCGAATGGAGGACACTTGGGATGTGCAACGTGATCATGTCAAACTATTGAATATGCTAACAAATCTCGTTAGTACTGGTGGTAAAGTTATTTTTTCTAATAACAAACGTCGTTTTAAGATTGATTATGAAACATTGCAACAAGCCGGTTGGCAGGTGAAAGATATTTCTGCAGCCAGTTTGCCGGAAGATTTCAAACGTAACCCGAACATTCATGTCTGTTTCGAGTTAACGCGGGTCTAAGCTGCATGACGATGCCACCGCTGATTTTATATAGCACTTGGGGCTGCCACTTGTGTGATGATGCGCAAAGTTTACTGACGCAGCAACAGTTGTCTTTTACCGTGCTGGATATCGTTGATGATCCAGCTATTTTTTCACTGTTTCGTAGCACCATTCCGGTGTTAGCGGCAGGTTCATTTTATTTATACTGGCCTTTTGATGAGCAATCGCTTCGCGCTTTTATCAATTCGCCCAGTTTGCAAGGAAAGTAGGGCGTGGAATTATTACGTTTTCAACAGGCTAGTCTAGCCTTCGGCACCAACCCGGTGTTAGATAAAGTCGATTTTAGTTTGTTTGTCGGTGAACGTGTTTGTCTAGTCGGACGCAACGGCGCCGGTAAATCGACCATGCTTAAATTATTGACCGGTCATCAAAATTTAGATGATGGACAAATTGTTAAACAAAGCAACGTGTTATTAAGCCGGTTGGAGCAAGATCCACCAGCGCGAGTGGACGTCAAAATTGCTGATTTCATTCGCGAGGGCGCCGGCGATTTAGCCGAAAAGTTGCAGCACTTTTTTCAGCTGTCTGATCATCTACATGATGCTACTGATGCGCAAATGCGTGAGTTTGGCGATTTACAAACAGAATTAGATGCGCGTGATGGCTGGCAGCTTGAAGCCCGTGTTTTGCAATTATGTGAGCAGTTTGAAATGGATCCAGAGGCCACTCTTGCATCCTTATCGGGCGGCTGGCTGCGCAAAGCGGCATTAGCACGTGCTTTGGTGGCAAAACCCAATATCTTACTATTAGATGAACCAACCAACCATTTGGATGTGGCGGCGATCCAGTGGCTGGAGCAGTTTTTAATTAGTTTTACCGGCGCTATTATTTTTGTATCGCATGACCGAGCCTTTATCCGTGCTGTTGCCACGCGAATTATCGATTTAGATCGCGGAGTGTTAACCTCGCATCCGGGTAACTACGCCGAATATCTAGAACGCAAACAAAAAACGCTTGAAGTAGAGCAACAACACAACCACTTGTTTGATAAGCGACTCGCCGAAGAAGAAGTTTGGATCCGCCAGGGGATTAAAGCCCGCCGCACCCGTAATGAAGGACGGGTTCGGGCGTTAAAGGAATTACGCAAAGAGCGTGCGGCACGGGTTGAGCAACTAGGCAAAGTAGATTTTGCGATTGAGCAAGCCGCAAAGTCCGGCAAACTAGTATTTGAAGGCAAACAACTGCAATTGTCATTTAGTGGCAAGCCGGTATTAACCGATTTTGATTTATTGCTGATGCGTGGTGATAGAGTTGCTTTAATCGGTCCAAATGGCGTTGGTAAATCAAGTCTCATCAAAATCTTACTCGATGAATATCAGGCACAGGGCGGCGATATCAAGCGCGGTACCAATTTGGAAGTTGCTTACTTTGATCAACACCGGATGGCACTGGATTTAGATAAAACTGTGCAAGACAACGTGGCTGAAGGTCGGCAGGAAATTATGCAAAATGGCCAAAGCCGCCATGTGCTAAGTTACCTTCAGGACTTTTTGTTTCCGCCCGCACGCGCCAGAACACCAGTGCGGGCATTATCGGGGGGGGAGAAAAATCGTTTATTGTTGGCGCGTTTATTTGCTAAACCAAGTAATTTACTGATCCTCGACGAACCCACTAACGATTTAGATGTAGAAACGTTGGAGCTGTTGGAAGATATTCTAGAGCAGTATCAGGGCACTGTTATTCTGGTCAGTCATGACCGGGAATTTGTTAATAACACAGTGACCAGTTCGTTGTGGTTTGCTGGCGCGGGTAAAGTTATCGAAGTGGCGGGCGGCTATGAAGATGTCATTGCTTATCAGCAACGTTATGTTCATTCGCAACAACAACGTCAGCCGCTCGTGGCTGCTGTGGTGGAAAAACCAACAACAGCAACACAATTAATTACAAAACCAGCCACAGAAACAGCCGTACAGCCTTTAGCTGCGAGCGGTAAGAAGTTATCATACAAAGAAAAACGTGAACTGGAATTATTGCCAGCGTTGATCGAAACTTTAGATGCAGAACTTACTGCACTACAAGCAAAGGTCAATAATCCAGATTTTTTCCGGCAAAATGCCGAGACCACCGAAGCTACATTGAACCAATTACAGCAGACTGAGTCGAAGCTGGCGCACGCATACGAGCGATGGGAACAATTAGAAGCATTAAATCAGCAGTCGTAGGGGATTTGAATGAAATTAGCGCCTATTTTTTTCGCAATGTTACCGGCAGTCGCGGTATTTGCGAGTCAGGCTGAAGTTTATCAGGTAGTTGAACTTGGAACTGTTGAAGGTTATAAATCAAGTTTTTCTGCTGGCATTAACAATAGTAATCAAACCGTTGGCAACGTCAGCAGTCAATTTAATTATCCTGTTGATTTAACGGCTATCAATTATGAATCTGCGTTGTTCACTGGTAATTTAACTGCCGCAGAGATTGAAGAAATCAAAAAAGGTAACGTCAACGCCAAAGCGTTATTGTATTTAACCGCATATTTAAAAGGCTCTGTGGCTGATTTTAGCGTACAACGTTTTGCTGACGCATTCTCGGTGCGTTTTGACAGCCGACAATTGTTAAAACTACGCGAAACGAAAACCCCACAAACCAATTATGAATATATGGTCGACATCAACGATGCGGGGACTATCTTAGGTTACGCCAGTGCGCCGTTTGCCAAACAGGCTTTTACTCCAGCCGCGACCGAGGCAACACCTAACCCAGTCACCCAGCAATTGTGGGTGCCCCAAAATGGTTTTATGCTCGGTGTTGTTCTGCATAACGGCAGTCGCTATACACTACCGCCGCTCTATACCAGTTTTGGCGGGGGTATTTCAATACCACGCGCCATCAGCAACAGCGGGAAGATAGTGGGTACCGCCAGTGTGAGTATGGATGCTGCAGTCGAAACCTTAATCAATACCAGTTGCTCGGGTGACATTGATCCAAAAGCGCTTTGTTATTATAAAGCCATCGGTAGCGTATCAGCAGCGCCTTACCGTATTACGGGTGTTTCTTGGCAATTGAATACGGACGGTGTGCCGGGTGTGGCGACTGAGCTTGGATTTTTTGGAGATAAAAAATCTGGTTTAGCACACACCAAAACGGACTACCCAGCGGTTATCTATACCAGCGCCCCGAGCGATGTTAACGATGCAGGAATTGCTGTTGGTGTTTCGGTTTATACTAACAGTGATGATATTCGGTACAATCCATTTAACTTTCGTGACGAAGTTTTCACCGTGAATCAGGCTGCGGTTTTTCAAGGCTCGGAATTGACGATGATCACGGATGTGAAGGAATGGGAAAGCTCGCGGGCTTTCTCCATTAATAACAAAAATGTGATTGTCGGCGCCGCACGTAAATTATGGTATCAAGGTCCTGATCGTTTCTTCATTTACGATTTGAACACCCAAAAACTTTCGTTTCCTACGGATCTATTTGGTACTGCCACCACAATTCCTGCCGCAATTAATGACAACAATCAGGTTGTTGGCACCAGTGAAACGTTTACCGAAGGCTCTTCTATTCGTCGTAGTATCGCGTTTTGGTATGATATGAGCACTGGCAGCTTTAAAGACCTAAACACCTTGTTACCTTGTAATTCTGGTTATACCTTAGTCTCTGCGCAAGACATTAACGATAAAAATGTCATCGTGGCAACAGCGATTAAAAAGGTCGACCAAAGAGACAACAAAGGCGAAGTGATTAAAGACAGTGCCGGTAATGCGCTGCAAGAAGAAGTGGCAATGGCGGTACAGTTATTGCCTGTCGCCAATGGGACGCCAAGTACTTGCAGCAGTGCCGCCGATGAAGGTTACAAGCGTAAAGGGGGCTCCATCGGTTTTGGCTGGCTTGTATTGCTGATGTTACCGTTAGTGCGTCGCCGCTTGGTCTAAGCTCGCGAACTGTTGTCCAAAAGACGATGAAGGAATGCCAGTCAGTTCAGCTGACTGGCATTTTTTATATAGTATTGATTCGATTTTCTTTTCAGTTGTCGTACTAAACACGCGCTTTACTGGCGACTACTCAATCACCATGCATTGCATTTAAATGCCTGTATATAAATGCCAATCCTAATCTGTTCACCAGCGTCCAATCGCAACAGCTCTGGGCGGTATTTCTTTCTCCGTTTGTGGCTCGCAAACTATATTAATCTGGTTTTTATGAACGCCATTTCAGTTGCGCATGGCTTCTATTGCTGTTGACGGCCATAGCCCGATAGTACACTGGCAAATAGCTTCATCATGATCTGCGGCGTTATGATTGGCACGCGATCGAAAGTTCGAAATTTCAAGGTATAGTTGGCGGTATTTTAACCATGTTGCAACGCCAGAAAAATAATTCGCGAGCTATTGAAAAAAAATATAGAAAATTAGTGCATTTATTTTTTGTTAAA
>JBBKWN010000037.1:0-76569 GCA_037968955.1 Rheinheimera sp.
GTTTGTAGGTTGTGCCGGCTTTTTAGTCAAAGGTATCATTCAGTTTATTTACGAGTCAAAAGGGTTAGGTTAATGGCGAAAATTGCCACCGATCGCACCACGATAGATTTGTTTGCAGCCGAAAAGAGGCCCGGTAGGCCAAAAACAAACCCACTACCACGGGAAGAACAATTACGGCTGAATAAACGAAATCAGATCCGGCGGGATAAAACCAAAGGACTAAAACGGATTGAGTGTAAAGTGACCGAGCACCTGTACCAGTTACTCGATTCCAAAGCACAAGCGCTGCAATTAACCCGCAGTGCATTAATTGAACAACTGTTAGCTGAAGCTCTCGCAAAGTAGGAAGGCCCTAAATTATGGCAACTGTAGGTATATTTTTTGGTAGCGATACTGGCAACACCGAACATATCGCAAAAATGATCCAAAAAGAACTTGGTAAAAATTTACTGGCGGTGCATGACATAGCCAAAAGTACCAAAGAAGATATCGCCGGTTATGATCTGCTGATGTTTGGTATTCCAACTTGGTATTACGGCGAAGCGCAATGTGACTGGGATGACTTTTTCCCAGAACTTGAAAATATTGATTTCAATAATAAACTGGTCGCGATTTTTGGATGTGGTGATCAGGAAGACTATGCTGAATATTTTCTTGATGCGATGGGCACTTTACGTGACATCATCGAACCACGGGGCGCCATTTTAGTGGGGCATTGGCCGACCAAAGGTTATAACTTTGTCGCATCAAAAGCACTGGCAGATAGTGACCATTTTGTTGGCTTGGGGATCGACGAAGACCGTCAACCAGAGCTGACCGAACCTAGGGTTAAGCAGTGGTGTAAACAAATTTATGATGAACTAAGTTTGGCGGAGTTGGCGGGTTTATAACTTTGAGACCTTGAAATAGCAAACCACTACCAAGTAGTGGTTTTTTTTGGTCATTCGATGACGTCCTAGCTTAATAGCGAACATCCATGTACTCAATTACTTGCTTGCCCTGGCTCGACTGAAGCTTGTCGATGCTCACCTGGCCGATGTTTACGCTTTTTGCGGACGTAAATTGTCCGACTCACTTCGCAAACCACATCGCCATTTGGATTTTTTAAATAAACTAAAAACTGCGGGAAGTATTTATCGCCTTGCGCTGTAGCCGCTTTTATTTCATCAAGTACCACATCACCTAACCAAAATTCGGCGGTCAATTTGCCGTGCCCAGGTTTGATGTAGTCAATGTCGGCCTTTTTATCCCAGACGAGGTACTCTTTGCCTAGCGCCCCCATCAACATCAACGGATAAATTGGATCGGTCATCGCAAACATCGCGCCGCCGAATTGGCTACTGTTGATATTCCGCCGCCAAGGTCGATCGTTTAAGGTTACTTTTACATAGCGATAATCCGCCGCCAACTCGACAATTTTAATGCCATTGAACAAAAATGGCGGCCAGAAATTCAATAAATGCCGCATCACTGCGGGATTAAATGCCCACCTCATAACACCCTCAACTGGTATGACCTTGAGTTGGAAATATACCCTTAAATACCAAAACAACCAAGTGCTGTCAGGGAGGAAAGGCAGATTTTGCTTTTGCAATCAAAGAAAATAGCCTTATAATCCATTCATCTTGAACTACGAGAACTAAAGCAGATGTCAGATCACAACAGCGAACTACGTAAAGCCGGCCTGAAAGTGACCTTACCAAGGGTGAAAATCCTCGAAATTTTACAGGACCCTGGACATCAGCACATCAGCGCAGAAGATGTATACATAATTTTATTGTACATAGGCGAAGATATTGGCCTGGCCACGGTATATCGTGTTTTGAACCAGTTTGATGACGCTGGCATTGTTACCCGTCACCACTTTGAAGGCGGTAAATCTGTATTTGAACTGAGCGGTATTGATCACCATGATCATTTGGTCTGCTTAAGTTGCGGCAAGGTTATCGAATTTGAAGACGATATAATCGAACGTAAACAACTTGAAATCTCCGAGAAAAACGGCATCAAATTGACCCACCATAGCCTTTATTTATATGGTGAATGTGTTGATAAAGACAGCTGTAATAAATTTAAAAGTAAAGACTAACTCCCAAATGTATGCAGTGGATACGAAGACAGCTGCTAACTAAAACTATGAAAGGCGCCCAAGGCGCCTTTCATAGTTTTACGACGGATCCCTGTTTTAACGGTTAGGTTTAAATTTTCGTAGTTTACTCCAGAAGGCTACATTTTCGCAGCTGGCACTGTGGCAATGGTGCTGGCAACACTTGGCATGTACTGCGCATCCCCAACCGTTGCTGCTGTTGCTGCTTGAGTTTGGTATAGCGGTCATTCGTAATGGATAGCAGCTTTTCATCCGTCGTCGTTGCGGAATAAACTAAGTACTGCTCTGGTCCACCACAAGCACGACTTCCAATAGCAAGTAGTTTGCATTCGCTAGTTTCTCGGCAACTTTTATCTTCGGTCAGACGCTGCATCCGCAGATACAGCTGTTTGGTGTCGACTTGCAGTTGCGCCAGTGATCCATCCAACTGATTGACCAAACCCGTTTGTTGCTGTGGAATAGCGGTACAACCGCTTACAAGCCATATCCATCCGAGCAGTGTCATATATACTTTTGTCAGAGCCACAGTTTTCTCCATGAGTTTTTACGATATTGTAACAAGCTGCGTGAAATGTGTAATTCGCGTAATCTGCATTATTCCCAAAAAAGCGTGACTCACCGATATATTGAAATGGTTGATTTAAAAAACATTTTCATCGGGCGAAGTTACCGCACGCGTACACCATCATACACAAAGTTTAAAACTAGCCAATTAACTCATTTGTAACTAGATATGCGCTGAACAAGACATAAAAAAAGCCAGTAAACACTGGCTTCAACACTTTAAAGTACCAACAACATCAGAGTTTTGCTTCAAGCTCGGGCAAGGCTTCGAATAAATCTGCCACCAAACCATAATCAGCCACCTGGAAAATCGGGGCCTCAGCATCTTTATTGATAGCGACGATAACTTTTGAGTCCTTCATGCCGGCTAAATGCTGGATCGCACCGGAAATGCCCACCGCAATATATAAATCTGGCGCGACAATTTTTCCGGTTTGACCCACTTGCATATCATTGGGCACAAATCCGGCGTCAACGGCGGCACGGCTTGCACCAATCGCTGCGTTAAGCTTGTCGGCAATGCCTGCCAATAACTTGAAGTTATCACCGTTTTGCATACCACGACCGCCTGAGATAATAACTCGTGCGGCGGTCAGCTCTGGGCGCTCAGACTTAGTGAGCTCTTCTGCGACAAAGTTTGAAAGTCCGGCATCAAATGCGCTGGTAATCGCTTCTATTGGCGCCGAATTGCCATTTCCGACAGCATCAAAAGCGGCACTACGAATGGTCAATACTTTAATTGCATCCGCCGATTGGACTGTTGCAATCGCATTGCCAGCATAGATTGGCCGCACAAAGGTATCTGCGCTTTGAACTTCAATGACATCTGAAATCTGTGCCACATCCAATAAAGCCGCCACGCGAGGTAAAAAGTTTTTACCGTTGGTGGTCGCGGGCGCCAGAATATGGCTATAACTGCGGCCAAGCTCAACCACAAGTGCGGCCATATTTTCTGCCAGCTGATACTGATAACAAGCGGCATCAGCGATAAGTACTTTTGTCACGCCGGCCAAGGTGGCGGCCTCTGCTGCGGCTGCAGCACATTGAAACCCAGCCACTAACACATGAATTTCCGTCTCAATTTTTAAAGCCGCAGCGACAGTTTTTGCGGTATCAGCTTTTAAAGCTTGCTGGTTATGTTCTGCAATAATTAAAATAGCCATCAGATCACCTTCGCTTCTTGCTTTAATTTCGCCACGAGCGCGTCAACACTGTCGACAATTACACCAGCCTGACGTACCGCTGGTGCTGTTACTTTTAACGTTTTTACTAAACTTTGTAATTCAACATCAAAACTGTCAGCAGCCACAACGTCCAGTGGCTTTTTCTTTGCTTTCATAATATTAGGCAAAGAAGCATACCGTGGTTCATTCAAACGTAGATCGGTCGACACCACTGCCGGTAAATTGAGGGATACCGTTTGTAAGCCGCCATCAATTTCCCGAGTGACGACCACTTTGCCATCAGCAACCACAACTTTTGAAGCAAAAGTGCCCTGGCCCATGCCAGTTAATGCAGCTAGCATCTGGCCTGTTTGATTATTATCAGAGTCAATCGCTTGTTTACCAATGATCACCAGCTGTGGCTGTTCATTGCCAACAACTTTAGCCAGCAACTTCGCTACTTGTAAAGAATCAAGTTGAAGTGCGGTTTCCAACAAAATGGCGCGATCGGCACCCAATGCTAATGCCGTGCGTAATTGCTCCTGTGCGCTACTTTGACCAATCGACACCACCACAACTTCTGTGGCTATCCCAGCTTCTTTTAGCCGAACCGCTTCCTCTACCGCAATTTCGCAAAATGGATTGAGCGACATCTTCACGTTGGCTAAATCAACACCTGTTTGATCCGCTTTTACCCGAACCTTGACGTTGTAGTCGACGACTCGCTTTACTGGTACTAATATTTTCATGTACATGAACCCCTGTCGGTATTTGTCAGGTTAACGTGAAGGTAAACTTCAGCGGTTGTGAATGCCGAACAATCTAACTATTGTTGACGTTAACGTCAACCTGAAATACCCTTGCACACAGCACAAAGGTGTAGAAAGTTATCTGGAACCTAAAGTCTAATAGGCATTGCCGCAGTGTTTATCAAATGCAATTGACGGTGATCAATCATACACAAAAATACAAGCAAGGGGACCGCCGTGGAACGGGAATCAATGGAGTTTGATGTAGTGATTGTCGGGGCCGGACCATCTGGCCTATCGGCAGCCATCCGATTAATGCAACAAGCGAAAACTGCCAATACAGAACTAACCGTCTGCGTGGTCGAAAAAGGTTCGGAAGTTGGCGCGCATATATTATCTGGGGCAGTTTTTGAGACTCGCGCGCTAGACGAATTAATACCGGACTGGCAGGTACAAGATGCGCCGTTAAGTACAGCGGTGAGCCATGACGATATCTACTTTTTACAATCGAATGAACAAGCCCGCAAAATTCCGAACTTTGCTGTGCCAAAAACGATGCATAACAGTGGCAACTATATTGTGTCGATGGGCAACGTTTGTCGCTGGCTTGCTACACAAGCTGAAAATCTCGGCGTCGAAATTTTTCCAGGTTTTAGCGCGTCAAGTCTCATTATTGAAGACAATGTGGTCAAAGGTATTGTAACCGGCGATATGGGGCTTGATAAACACGGCCAACAAAAAGCCAGCTTTACGCCTGGGATGGAGCTTCGAGGTAAATATACCTTGTTCGCAGAAGGCTGCCGCGGACACCTTGGTAAAGAGCTGATTAACCATTTCCAGCTCGACGCCGGTAAATCTCCACAACATTATGCCATTGGCTTTAAAGAAATTTGGGACATTGACCCTAACAAGCACCAACCAGGTCTGGTTCTGCATTCTGCCGGCTGGCCGCTTGAAAGTGATACCAGTGGTGGTGGTTATCTTTATCATGCTGAGAATAATCAGGTCGTGGTTGGTCTGATTATCGACTTAAATTACAGCAACCCCTATTTAAGCCCGTTTGATGAATTCCAACGTTATAAACATCACCCAGTGATCAGCCAGTACTTAACGGGTGGTAAGCGTGTTTGTTATGGCGCGCGTGCGATTGCTAAAGGCGGATTAAACAGTCTACCTAAAATGAGTTTTGCGGGTGGCTTATTGATTGGGTGTGACGCGGGCACACTTAATTTTGCGAAAATTAAAGGTAATCATACGGCGATGAAGTCCGGCATGTTGGCCGCTGAAGCTGTTTTTGCAAAGCTGGCAAGCGACCAACAAGGTGGTTGTGATTTAACCAGTTTCCAAACTTTGTTTGAGCAAAGCTGGTTATACGATGAGCTATACCGCTCTCGCAATTTTGGACCAGCTATACATAAATTTGGTACTTTGCTTGGTGGTGCGTTTAATACCCTCGATCAAAACTTGTTTGGTGGCAAGCTGCCCTTTACGCTAAAAGACCATAGTTATGATCATGCTAGCTTAAAACTGGCAGCAGACAGCGTCCATATACAATATGCCAAACCTGATAATGTGCTGAGCTTTGATAAACTAACGTCAGTGTTTTTGTCGAACACCAATCATGAAGAAGAGCAGCCGTGCCATCTACAATTGTTGGATGCCAGTGTTCCCATTACCGTTAACTACGCTAAATACGCCGAACCGGCACAGCGTTATTGTCCGGCGGGGGTTTATGAAGTTGTAGGCATCGACAGCGATGAGCCCAAATTACAAATCAATGCGCAGAACTGTGTGCACTGTAAAACTTGTGATATTAAAGACCCGAGTCAGAATATTCGTTGGGTCACCCCAGAAGGTTCCGGTGGTCCTAATTACCCGAATATGTAATGAAGATGATGCCTGCTGTCGTCAATTGCAGACGACTCGCAAGATAATGAAGGATCAGGCGACATTGTTGCCTGATCCTTTGGCATGAAGTTGTAACGTCAGGCAATAACTTTCAAACAACGTCGACTTTTATCCGTACAAACATTGAAATTAACTAAGATGGCATTATCATCTGCGTTTTAGCTGCATTGAGGTGCACATGTCGATCATTTCTCGTTCTTTATCTCGTCGTCTTAGCGTTATTACATTAGCAATCACAAGTTTAACGGCCTGTCAGACGGTTGTGCCAGTCGCAGCGCCCCTACAACCAGCAGCGCATGACAATTTTAATAGTGTGTTGTGGTATCAAACGTCGGCAGAGTTTCGCGCCAATAGCATGCAAACTTACCGTCAAGCCAGCGCTTTATTGGCGACGGCTAAAAATGACAAAAACTGGACCGTTTGGCCACAGATAAACGCGCAGAATTTACCGCCGGCCATTATTGTGGATATTGATGAGACCATTCTTGATAACTCTCCTGCCGCCGCGCAGGATGTGCTAAACAACAGCGGATTTAGCAATGCAAACTGGGATCGCTGGGTCAGTCTGGCCAAAGCCGACGCCGTGCCAGGAGCAGTCGCATTTGTAAATGCCGCCGAAGCGATGGGAATTAAAGTACTTTACATCAGTAATCGTGAATGTACACCGCGTGCCGGCAACAACCGGCCTTGTCCGCAAAAAGACGATACGCTGGCTAATTTGCAGGCTGCCGGTATTTCGCAGATCAGCGCTTCACAAATTTGGCTAAAAGCTGAACAGCCCCAGTGGACCAGCGAAAAAGAAAGTCGGCGTCAATTAGTGATGCAAAGTTATCGTATTATCATGTCTGTTGGCGATGATCTTGGTGATTTTCTGCCAAATGTGAAAAAGAATATTACACCTGCACAACGCGCTTCACTGGTTGATCAATATCAGCAGCATTGGGGGAGCAAGTTTTTTATGCTCAGCAATCCAACTTATGGTTCGTGGGAGACCATTCTTAATCAGCCAAAACAACAATATTTGCGTGGTTTTTAACCAGCGCTAAAGACTGGGGACGGCGCTCCGTGGTTCGGATCCTGAACAAAAGATCCCGTCCCTAATTTTGCCAGAATAAAAAGTTAGGGTAACGGTTGACCCCGACTTGCGACATAAAGTGCATACCAATGTTCTTTGCTCAGTTGGACGGTGCGTGCCTCGGCGCAAGCTTTAATCCTCGCAGGATTGGTTGTGCCAATCACCGGCTGAATACCGGCTGGATGACGCATCAGCCAGCCAAGTACAATAGCTTCAGCCGAACATTGATAAAGAGCTGCCAGTTGCCGCACTAAATCGGCGGTTTGCCGCTGTGCGTCTGTGCTGGGCGTTTTACCGCCAGTAAACAGCCCTTGTGCCAAACTGCCCCATGCCTGAACTTGCACCTGATGTTGTTGGCAATATTCTAAAGTGCCATAACCAAAAAAGTGCCCGGCGCCCTGCGCCATGCCGGTCAACACATTTTGTTCTAGCCAATCTATTTTTTCGAGACTCATTTCCAGCTGATTCACTCGCAATGGCTGTGCTAGTGCCGACTGCAATAATTGCAATTGTGGTGCGCCAAAATTAGAAACGCCAAAATGTCTAACCTTACCAGCCTGTTGCAACTGCTGCATAACAGCAGCAAGTTCGTGGATATCCATCAACGGATCTGGTCGGTGCAAAAGTAATAAATCGATATAACCACATTGCAACTGCCTTAATGATTGCTCTGCCTGCTGCTGGATATAATTGGCGGTGAAGTCATAGCGCCCGACATGCGCCGCGTCTTGAAAGCGGATCGCACATTTGGTTTGGATTAGAATTTTATCGCGTAAACCAGGCTGTGATGCTAAGTAATCACCAAACACCCGTTCTGCTTTGCCACGGGTATAAATATCAGCATGATCAAACAAGGTAAAACCATGCTGCAAAGCGCTATCTATGGCCTGATAAGACAAACGGCGGGCGTCGGTCGTAATGTCAGCTACATTCCAGTCACCGCCAAGCCCCATACAACCATATACCATTGAATCGGCTGTCGGGAACGTTGTTAAAAGTGGTTGCATCAAAAATACCGTTTGGCTAAACAAAGCAGCAGTGTAGCGAAAACCGGTCTGCTACCCAATAAGTTTTAGCCCCATTAAAAACAAAAGTTTGCACCACAACCAAGACCAACATGCGATGCGACAGCGGCAAAAAAGCAAAAAAACCAGCGCCGGAACCAATCAAGCCTTGTATTGATAATTACAGTCAAGTAGCGTGAAAGGCAGTTCAGCACTATCAACGATGGTGACAGGTAACGTCTGCGGGGAAATGGATGTAGATGAAAATTAAAAGTTATAGTCTGTTATTGCTAGGCCCGGCAATATTACTGCTGACCTTAATCACCGAACCGCCAATTGCGGGTATGAGCGAGCCGGCGTGGCATGTAACCGGTCTGATGCTGTGGATGATTCTGTGGTGGATTTCCGAAGTAATGCCGATCCCTGTCACCTCCATCTTACCAATGATTTTGATCCCGCTACTGGGGATCGACAAAATGGATGCAGCCACCGCGCCTTACGCCCATCCGCTCATTTTCTTATTTTTTGGCGGCTTCTTTATCTCAATTGCGATGGAGAAAACTGGTTTACATCAGCGTATAGCACTTAAAGCTCTGCAGTTCACGGGGCACAAACCTGCAGCACAAGTTGCTGGGATCATGGCGGTGACGGCGTTTTTATCCATGTGGATGTCAAATACCGCTACGGCCGTGATGATGTTGCCTATTGGGTTGTCGATGATCAGTATGGCGCGTTCGAGTAACCAAGACGATTTTGGTAAAGCGGTATTACTGGCGATAGCATACAGTGCCAATATTGGCGGGATTGCGACATTAATCGGTACGCCGCCCAATGCGCTACTGGCGGCATATTTAAGTAAAAGCTATCAAATCCAAATTAGCTTTGCCCACTGGATGTTATTGGGCGTGCCGCTGGCGTTGGTCATGTTAGCTTGTTGTTGGGTATGGTTATGTAAATTTCACTTTAAATTACCCACCTTTAACAGCGGACAATATAACTTTAAACAAGAGTTAGCTTCGCTCGGGGCAGTACGACGTTCGGAGCGCTTAGTGCTATTGGTGTTCAGTCTGGCAGCACTGAGTTGGATCAGCCAGCAATGGCTAGCCACATGGACCGGCTTACCGCTCAACGATACGATGATTGCGCTGATTGCCGCAACTTTGTTGTTTGTGCTGCCAGGTGATCAGCAACAGCGCCTATTAGTCTGGGAAGACAGCCATAAGCTGCCGTGGGGAGTGTTATTGCTGTTTGGTGGTGGTTTAAGTATGGCCGATCAAATTCAAAAAACAGGCGTCGCCGACCTTCTTGCCCAGCAACTCAGTCTGTTGCACGGGATCCCTCCGGTTTTTATTCTGTTGACCGTCACCAGCTTAATTATTTTCCTGACCGAAGTGACAAGCAACACGGCCACTGCAGCAGCGTTTTTGCCGTTATTAGGCCCGGTGGCGGTATCAATGGAGTTGTCACCGCTCTATTTGGTGGTGCCGGCGGCATTGGCCGCTAGTTTTGCGTTTATGATGCCAGTGGCGACGCCGCCCAATGCAATCGTATTTGCCAGTGGAAAATTGCAAATTAAAGACATGGTGAAAGCGGGGTTGGTGTTGAATTTGTTAGGTATCATCGCCATTGCAATGGCCAGCAGCCTGCTGGGGCCGCTATTACGCTAGCTGTTGTTGGTCACGGCAACGGAGAATATGACAGCCATAAAACGGGGATGCAGCAATGCCTATCCCCGCAAGTGTACTCAAGCAGTCTTTTGTTGTTTATGATACCCATATAACCCAATCAGCGATGCCGCAATCCAAAAAATTTCAATGACAAAACTGGCAAGGTTAAAGTTGATACAAAGACTGAACAACAAGAATAACGCACCACAAAGATTCATAACGTTATATATCAATCCTTTGGGCGAAAGTTTATTTAATTGAAGTAAAAAAAAAGCTCCAACGACCAGGCTAGTGCCTGCCATACCGACAATGTCTGCAATAATATTAAGCATAAAAGTTTAATCCAGAACAAGCTGAAGTCGTCCAAAACAGGCTGGCCCTTTCCATGGGAAGGACGGTTCTCATAATCCGTGAGACAGCTTGGTACGCAGCGCCAACATCTATTTAGACCCCGCATAAAAACAAAACGCCGCTAAAAAGCGGCGTTTTGTTTATTCTGTTGTTTACCGAAACTTCAACATACTGCTGTCATTCGATAAGCCATTTTGGAGCGGGCAACGAGACTCGAACTCGTGACCTCGACCTTGGCAAGGTAGCGCTCTACCAACTGAGCTATGCCCGCGTAAACTGTTTTGTTGACCCACTTACTTCAGCTGCGCTGGTCAGTAAATGGTGCCCGGGGCCGGACTTGAACCGGCACGCCCTTTCGAGCGAGGGATTTTAAATCCCTTGTGTCTACCGATTTCACCACCCGGGCAGACAACTTTCTTTTCTTCAGATTGAATAAATATAGTATTTATCAAATCTTATCACGACATGGAGGCGGGTCCCGGAGTCGAACCGAGATGGACGGATTTGCAATCCGCTGCATGGCCATTCTGCCAACCCGCCTACGCTTTTGTCGTAAAAATTGTGATTTGGAGCGGGCAACGAGACTCGAACTCGTGACCTCGACCTTGGCAAGGTAGCGCTCTACCAACTGAGCTATGCCCGCATCCAGAAAGGCTAATGCCTTAACACGAGACGCATTCTACTGAGTTTAATAAATCCGTCAACCAGAAACTTGCAGATCACAAATCGTTTGCTCACTTTTTAACTTTCTTGCTGAATAAAGCAGCAAGTTGTTGATTATTGTTTTAAATCTTGCCACGCCGCCCGCAAATAAACCACCATCGACCAGAGCGTCAACAAGGTCGCAAAATATAATAACGCCATACTTAAATCAGTGATGAAGCCTATCGGTTGCCAAATCAATCCAATCAACGCCAACATCTGAACTGCGGTCTTCCATTTGCCCATATCAGACACTTTAACCTGATCACTGCGCCCGACTGCCGCCATCCATTCGCGTAAACCAGAAATAATGATTTCACGGCTAATCATCAAAAATGCTGGAACCGTGACCCATAGTGTTTGCATATCAACCGCAATCAGCAGCAGCGCTGCGGCAACCATCACTTTGTCGGCGACCGGATCTAAAAACGCGCCAAAGGCGGTGGATTGTTGTAACTTGCGCGCCAGATAACCATCAAGGGCATCGGTAATCGCGGCAAGCCAAAACACAAAAGCGGCTAAAAACCTGGCATGTTCATGAGTGGAGTAAAAACAAAACACAAAAACCGGGATTAAAAAAATTCGAAACAAAGTGAGTAAATTCGGCACATTCCACATCAACGGGCTCTCAGATATATTTTAATTCTTATTATGACAGGCCGAGTATATAACTTCAGCCTGCGCTTTGGAAATGCCAGGAACGTTCGCCAGCTCCTGCACAGTCGCTTTCATCACGCCTTGTAAACCGCCCAAGTATTGTAACAAAGCTTGCCGGCGCTTCTCACCAATACCAGCAATATTTTCTAACGGGCTTTGCAGCAGCTTTTTGCCGCGTTTATTTCGATGTCCGGTAATCGCATAACGGTGGGCCTCATCGCGAATATATTGAATTAAATGCAGCGCCGGCGCATCAGGCGGCAGACTCATTTCTTTGCCGCCTGGCAAAATCAATGTTTCCAGACCCGGTTTACGGCTAGTGCCTTTGGCGACACCTAATAACAATGGTTTTTTTTGTAGTACAAATTGCTGAAAAAAACTAACAGCCTGATTTAACTGACCTAAACCGCCGTCTATCAGGACAATATCTGGTACCCTACTTTCATCCTGCAATTTGCCATAACGTTTGTTCATGGCAAATTGCATCGCCGCATAATCATCACCTGGCGTGATACCTTCTACATTAAAACGCCGATACTCACTTTTATCCGGACCTTCATGGTTAAAGACGACGCAGGATGCAATGGTTTGTTGCCCCATAGTATGGCTAATATCAAAACACTCCATCCGGTTGATTTCAGGTAAATTCAGTAGCAATTTAAGCTGCTGGTAGCGTACCGCCATTTGCACGCCAAACGATAATTTGCTGTCACACGCCGTTTTAGCATTTTTTTCCGCGAGTGCTAAATAACGGGCTTTTTCACCGCGCTTTACTGCCAATAGATTGACTTTACGCTCGGCAAGACGGCCAATGGCTTCGGCGATGGCATCTGCATCTGCCAGATCCTGCCCCAGCACGATATCACGTGGGATCGACTGGCCACTGATGCCATTTAAATAAAACTGTAATAAAAAGGCGGGTAGCACTTCGTCGGGATCGGTATCAGCAGGAACTTTGGGGTGATATGTTTTGCTGCCCAAAATTTTTCGGTCCCTGACAAACAACACATGCATAGCCGCAACCCCATGCGAATAATGAAAACCAATCACATCCATTTCATCTTGATCGCCACTGACCGTTTGTTGCTCTTGTACTTTGCGCAGTGCCGCAATTTGATCCCGCAACTGCGCAGCCTGCTCAAATTCTAGGTTTTGACTGGCTTGGTCCATATGAGCGACCAAATCATCAATCACAACCTGGTTTTTCCCAGCTAAAAACAACCGCGTCAACCGAACTTGTTCGGCATAGGCTTCATCACTAATTTTGCCAACACAAGGGGCGGCGCAGAGTTTCAGCTGATATTGCAAACAAGGCCGGGTTCTGGCGCGATAAAAACCATCTTCACATTGACGTACTGGGAAAATTTTTTGTAGGAGTTTCAAGCTCTCCCATACCGCGCCTGCACTCGGGTACGGCCCAAAATATTGACCCGCATTTTTACGCGGACCACGATGGGACGTCAGTCTTGGGTGTTTGTGATCGGTCAGCAGAATAAATGGATAGGACTTGTCATCCCGCAGCAGCACATTATATTTGGGCATAAACTGCTTAATGAGATTATTTTCCAAAATCAGCGCTTCGGTTTCACTGTGGGTCACAATCAGTTCCACAGCAGCAATCTGGCTGACTAAAGCGCGCGTTTTTACACCCGGCACATGGGTGCGAAAATAACTCGCCAGACGCTTTTTTAAGTCTTTTGCTTTACCAACGTAAATAACCACGTCTTGCTGGTTCAGCATTCGGTAAACCCCGGGCTGCTGCGGCACAGTAGCTAAAAACGTTTTGGCGTCAAAGGCAGGTGTCATGACTACAGTAAACTCAGACAATATCGATCATGCCATGGCGCAGTGCCAGATGCGTTAACTCGACATCGCCGCTGATCCCTAGCTTTTCAAACATCCGATATCGATACGAGTTTACCGTTTTTGCACTGACACTGAGTTGCTCGGCAATATCGTTGACCTTACCGCCTTTGGTAATCATCAACATAATTTGCAATTCACGTTCCGACAACTCATCAAAGGGGTTTTGGCTATTTGACTGGATTTTACTCAGCGCCATCTTCTGTGCAACTTCATCAGAGATATAACGCTGACCTGCAGCAACTTTGCGAATAGCGTCAATCATCTCTTTTGGCGCCGCGTTTTTTGAGATAAAACCTGCGGCCCCCATTTGCATCACTTTGGTTGGTACTGGCTCTTCGAACGACACCGACAATGCCAGAACTTTAATATCCGGACAATAATGTAAAATTCGCTTGGTCGCTGCCATACCACCGATACCGGGCATATTCATATCCATTAACACCACATCGGGCGGAATGACTTCCGTGGTTTCATTGCGACAATATTGCACCGCTTGCTCACCTGAACTGGCTTCGGCAACCACCCGCAGGCCACGTTCATCTTTTAAAATACGGCTGATACCAGTCCGAACCAACTCATGATCGTCAACCAACAAAATGTTAATCAATTGCAATACCACCGAAAGGAACGTACAAACGCAGTGAATCAATGAGCCGGTAGCATAGCTGAGCACAGTGCAGATTGCTACGGCAACGTCGTCGTGCGGTTCAAGCTGTACTGCATTAAACGGCATGGTATGGCGCCACAGAACTGGACACCACAAAAAATCGGCTAAATACATCCAAGCTGACTTGGTGACTTGCTGACTTTTGAATCGTTTGATATCGCCAGGTCTTAGAAACGACAAAACCACCCTTGGGTGGTTTTGTAAAAAGTGGCGGAGAGAAAGAGATTCGAACTCTTGAAGGGCTACTAACCCTCGCCGGTTTTCAAGACCGGTGCATTAATCCACTCTGCCATCTCTCCGCGATGGACGGCATAATAAAAACTCTCGGAAAGCTTGTAAAGCGCTTTTTCGTAACTTACGACCTGTTTGCTCAGCTTTTCACCAATAACGGCCGATTTGCAGACAAGTTCAAAAATCCTCAGCGGCGCAATCAAGAACGATAAGGCCACAACCAGCACCCGTCTGGCGGTAATAATATTTTTCATAACACCGTCAGCCTGACACGAACCCTGATTCAGGTTTACAATGGCAAAAAAACCAGAGTGCCCTTCTATGTCAACCAAACGAATTTATGTCGCTTATACCGGCGGTACCATTGGGATGCAAAAATCTGATCATGGTTACATCCCTGTCCCCGGTTTTTTATCAGAGACCGTCAAAGCCATGCCGGAATTCTACCGTGGTGAAATGCCAGAATTCGATATTCACGAATATCATCCGGTCATCGACTCATCGGATATGACTCCGGCCCATTGGTTAGAAATTGCAATAGATATTCGTGACCATTATCAGCAGTACGATGGTTTTGTAGTACTGCATGGCACCGACACCATGGCTTACACCGCATCGGCGTTGTCGTTTATGCTGGAGAATCTATCAAAACCGGTCATTGTCACCGGTTCACAAATTCCGCTGGCGCAATTGCGATCCGACGGCCAAATCAATCTATTAAATTCACTCTATTTGGCGGCCTATTATCCGATTGCCGAGGTGGCGCTGTACTTTAATAATCAATTGTTTCGCGGCAATCGCGCCACAAAAGCCGACGCCGATGGCTTTAATGCCTTTGCTTCGCCCAATTTCCCGGCGCTATTACAAGCGGGCATCCATATTGAAGTACTTGCCGGGCAATTGTCTGACACCAGTCAGCATCACCCGCTACAAGTGGCACAAATTACACCACAGCCGATCAGTGTCGTGACCTTGTACCCTGGGATCAGCGTTGATGTGATCCGTAACATGGCGGCAGCACCGGTGCGGGCGCTGATTATTAAATCTTATGGCGTAGGTAACGCCCCGCAAGCGGAGCCCCTGTTATCCGCACTACGTGAAGCATCAGAACGCGGTACTATTATTGTCAACTGTACCCAGTGTTTTAAAGGCAAAGTGAATATGGATGGCTATGCCACCGGTAATGCTTTAAGAACGAGTGGCGTGATAAGTGGTTTTGATATGACATTAGAAGCGACGTTGACCAAATTGCATTATTTACTCAGTCAACCATTAACCGCCGGGCAAATTCGCAGCATGATGCAAACAAACCTTCGTGGTGAGCTTTCCTGCTAATTCTGTCGTTGCTGGGTAAGCCCGCCGAACTGAAACGCGTTCAATCCGGCGGGTTTTAACACCCTCTTTTACAAGCACGGTTAGTCGGCGAGGTACAAAACGCGGACCCGTTGCAGTAATTGTTGTTCGTCGGTGCTCAGCGGACCAAACTGTAACCAGCGCGCCAGCAACTGCTCTTGATTAATCGACTCCCCACTATTGTGTTTATCGGTTAATAACAACATCTGCACTTGCTGACGTCGGCTAGCATCAGCTTCCGGTGATGGTTGACCTGCCGCCCATTCTAACGCGAGCGTCAAATCAGCCCGATTGAATGTCTTCTCTTGTTGTTGATTAAACACCAAACGATAAATGGGTGGCAAATCATTAACTTGGAATTCAGGAAGACTTAGTGCATCAAACAGCAGACGGTATTTGGTCTGGGTTGATTCAACTTGTAGCTCAGCAAGGCGTTGTTCGACTTGTTGTTGCAACTGCTTCTTTTGCGCTATTAAATCTCTGTCATCGCTAATATAGAGCTGATTTAACTGCGTCAATAATGGCTGTAACGTCGCTTGACTGGCAGCAGCGCTAATTTGTTCAGCCAAGGCACTCAGTTGCTCGCCCTGTTGTGACTTTCGCTGCGCCTGCTCCGTTAACTGCAGCTCTTTTGCCGCAGCTCGCTCGGCAAACCATTGATCACATACACTGCGGAACTCTTGCCACAATTGCTGATCTTGGTTGCGACCGGCAAAACCGATATTTTTCCATTGTTGCTGTAAAACTTTAAGTTGCGCAGAAACCTGGTCCACACTATCACCACTACACAACTGCTTTGCGATGGTGATTAATTGCTGTTTGGCTTCGCTATTTTGTTGCTGCTCTGTTTTTTGTTGCTGTTTAAGTTGATTCACTAGTTGCGAGAATCGAGGCTGAAGCTGGTCAAACTGTGCCTTTTCGACCGAGCCCGATTGTTGCCACTCTTTCAAACTTTGTTGTAACGCAGTATCGAGCGCTTTGCCAGTCAGCCCGCTGGCGACTTGTTGTTCGAGCTGTTCAATGATCACCAGCTTTGCCGCGGCATTTTTTAGCCGCTGTGCATCTTGCTCGGCGAAATATTCGCGACAAGGCGCGAACGCCTGCTCACAAGCTTGATTAAAATCTTGCGTAAGTTGCTCTTCCAGTGCCGCTTCGGCACGGCCCAAGGTGTTCCATAGCGCCCTGCTTTGTTTCACTTGTGACGCGCGATCTGCCGGCGTCACATCACTGGCTGCTGCCAGCTGTTGCATCACAGCAACCAGTTCTTGTTTGCGCGGGGTGGCAATATAGGCTTGTAAATCTGCCAGATCATCCACTTGCGCGCTGATTTGCTGAAACTCTGTCGCGAGCTGCTGCTGGCTAAGCGCCGTTAAGCTTTCATAGTCGCGGGTAATCCCTTTAAACAAACCAAATAACACATTATATTTACCGGCTTGGTGCAAACGTTTAAATTCCGCCAGCTTGCTTTTAAATTGTCGTTGCAGTTTTTCTTGCTGGCCCAATAACGGTTCGCAGTGCTGCTGCCACTGTTTGGATAATTGCAAATAACTGTCACTAAAACTTTGTGGCATCAGCTGCTTCAGCACTTTAACTTGCCGTTGCCACTGTTGCTGCCATTGTTTAAATTGCTGATAGGCAGCATTAATATCCTGCTCAGCCGATGGTAAACCAATAGCAGCCTGCTCGGCGAGCAAGCGAGCGGTCAACGCCAATGCTTCCGCCAGCTGTGGCAGTTGATCCAGTTGCTGTTGCATGGCTTTGTGCGAAAGCAGTAACGGCTGCCGCTGCGCGGTTGTCAAATCAGCGTCGGCAATTGCATTGGCCAGCATCGAAATAACTTGTTGCTGCGCCGAAACTGCATCCAAATCACCGGCAGTTAAAGCGGTGGCTATTTGTGTGGCAACATTGGCCAATTGCGCCGCTAATTCCTGATAAAGCGCTTGCTGTGCGACCCGCGCCGCTTGCTGCTGTTGTGCGAGTTGCAGCTCAGCTAAGCGTGGCGCAAAAGCACGTTCGGTCAGTTGGCAGACTTTGTTGTACTTTGCGGTAAAATCGTCAGCATCAGGTAGGCAGGTCAGATCATCGGCTAATTCCAGCCACTGCTGCTGGTACAATGATAACTTTTGCTGCGCTTGTGCAATATCGTTGTTCTCGCGGACAGAATTTAGTTTTGCCAGCAATAACACCACTTGCTTACGGACCCGTTCCGGTTTTAATTTTTGCTCAAGGCGCTTTGCAATTTTATCTTGCACGGCTTGGGTTAATTCGGCATTGGTCAATTGGCGGTTTAACTTTTCTAATACTTTGTCATCATCAAGCAACTGCAATAAGGCAAGTCGCTGACTGACCGATAACGTGTCATCTAAAATACCACTTTGGTACAGATCGTTTCGAGCGAGCCGTTGGATCAAACTAAATTTGATGTTGGCGTCTGTTTCTGTGTGTGCCAGTTTTTCTAAGATACTGCTGCGATTACATTCGGCGATAAATTGTTGCTTCAGTTGCATTGAAACCTGATTTTGCAACAACATCGTAATCAGCTGTTGCTCGGCAAATTGCTTCAACCGATCAGCCGATTCATGCTTACTTGCTTGCCACCATAATGAAAATTCATTCAAACGCTCTAACGCCGTGCGACGAACGGCTTCAACACCATCGTTAAACGCCAATTCATGCAAAATTTCTTTATGCTCATTGCTGGATTGATCCAAATCGGCAATGGCTAACTGACGGATAGTGGCATTTTCGTGTTGCCATTTTGGTTTAAACCAACGTTTAAAGATCATCATGTGTGAACCTTGCAATAGTTGCTGCAGCATTATCATCTGCGGACTGGGAGCCAGTCTGGGGCGCGGCCTGGAGCTTAGATGGTGCCGCCTCGAGTTGTTGTTTCATTTGAGCTTTAGATTTCACCACCATCTGGCCATCGACACCGATGGTAAATGGTTCGTCACTGCGCAGTATTTTGGCTTGATAAGCCATGACTAGCTGCATGCTATGGGCATGTTGTTGGTCGGAGAGTAAAGTGCCGTCGGCCCAGCGTTTTGTAGCAACCGCCTCGACCAAATTTTGATAGGTATCAGCCGACATGGCGTTGACCAATGAAAAAAAATCCATATTACTTTCTCTTGTACAGGACGATCCGTACTTTCGTAATCATGTACCAGGCGCAGCCCAGCAGCAAAGTGGCGTAAACGAAATTCAATTCCAAAGAGTCTGGCTCTGGTGTGCGATAGTAATACCAGATGAAACTGCTGAGAAAAACCAACATCGCTAACATTGCGTGATTGTTAAGACGATCACCCATTTTTTGTTTTTTTTCTCGTTGTAATTTATGCATCGCTTCGGCCGAAATTTCACCAAGCTGCGAACCACAATGGGTGCAGGCCGCGGCTTTATCAGACACTTGCTTTTTACAATAAGGACAGGAAATTATAGCCATCGATCGGACCTCTTTTTGCCTGCGCACTATAAAGGAAAAGTACCCAGTTGCAAACTACTGCAAGGTAAAAGCAACGCTGCAAATTATTGAGCGCTATCCAGCGACAAAAACCTTTGTCAGGGTGACAGTGGAACCCAACCTAACCTTGGCTCGGTAGCACTGCATGCCGTTTAAATCTTTCATAAAAAATGGCACCCTCTGGTGCCATTCAAAACGCGCGTTATTTATAGCGCGTTAACCACGGCCCGCACGGCAATCAGCATATCCTGACCGAACTTCATCGAGCGAACATCTGACCAACCAAATTGTTCATCTGGCAAATTGGCATTATCTTTAAATGGCATTTCAACGGTGTAAGACAAGCACTTAAACTGCTCCGCCACCCAAGTTGACGCCACAGTTAAATTTGCCTGACCGGGTGCGTCGATGTCGTAACCAAACTTTGTTTGGAACTCTGGCGTTACCAATAACAACGCTTGTTTAAAACTGGTCTCAAGAGCGGCCATTTTCGCGCTATACGACGGTACACCTTCTGCGCCGGCAACAAAATTGTAGGGCAGGTTTTCGTCGCCATGGATATCTAAAAACATATCAACACCGACTTCCAACATTTTTTGCTGCACTAAATACACTTCTGGGCTTTTTTCCAGGGTTGGTGTTTGCCACTCCCGGTTTAAATTCACCCCCGCTGCGTTGGTTCTTAAATGACCGCGGACACTGCCATCCGGATTCATATTGGGCACGATATAAAACACCGCTTGGTCGAGTAAATCACGAGCTACGCCGTCATCTTCGTCCAATAGTCGGTCTAATAGTCCTTCAACAAACCACTCCGCCATCGTTTCACCCGGATGCTGGCGTGCCGTGATCCAAATTTTCTTCTTACCGGCTTCGTGTTCACCAACCACCAGCAAACTCATGTCACGACCATCCAGCGTTTCGCCTAAATCAACGAGTTGCACCCAATCACTATTTTGTGACTGTCCCAACAAGTCTTGATGGCGTTCGTAGCTATAAGGCGCAAAGTACGCAAAATAACAAGATTGAGCTTCAGGATAATGGTGAATGGTTAACTCATTGCCATCAAATTCTGTTGGCACCCGAAACCACGTTTCCCGATCATAGGACGCCACAGCCTGATAATCAGCCCAGCCCTTTGGATAGGCGGAATCAGCCAAATTAGTAATTTTTATGGTATGAGGTTCAAAACTGTTGCTGTGCAGGCGAAAATGGAACCACTGATAAAAGTCTGAATTGTGGTCTTTACGAATAGCTAGTTGAATATTTTCAATACTATCAGCCTGAATAACTTCAATATTACCGCTGTCAAAATTACTGGTAATTTTCATGAACTAGGATTCCAAACAATTAAAAAAAGCCGAGGTTAACACAATCCCTGTACGCTGAAAACGTGAACAAGGGTTCAAATTTTAGTGACTAAAAGCGGTTCCATCGCCATTAAATACAGAAAGCCGCATTAAGCGGCCTTCTACAGACTAACAGTAATTAACGAGCTAACGGCAAGGTCGGATAGGCAATACCCGCCATTTCGTTCATCACACGGATGACCTGCGTGCTGTAACCAAACTCGTTGTCATACCAAACGTACAACACACAACGATCACCCTCAGCAATCGTGGCTTGTGAGTCAACTACACCGGCGTAGCGCGAGCCAACAAGATCGCTCGACACAATTTCAGTCGAGTTGGTGTAATCAATTTGGTCTTGCAATTCCGAGAACAACGATACTTTTTGCAAATAAGCATTGAGCTCGTCACGGTTGGTTTCTTTATTGAGGTTCAACGACAAAATCGCCATTGAAACGTTCGGTGTTGGCACCCGAATGGCATTGCCAGTCAACTTGCCTTTGAGCTCTGGCAGCGCCTTAGCTACCGCTGAGGCCGCACCCGTTGAGGTGATGACCATGTTTAGCGGCGCAGCTCGGCCACGGCGCTCTGCAGTATGATAGTTATCAATCAAATTTTGATCATTGGTATAAGAATGTACCGTCTCAACGTGACCGTTGCGAATGCCATATTCGTCATTTAGTGCTTTTAACACTGGTGTAATGGCATTGGTGGTACAACTCGCGGCCGAGACGATTTTGTCATCCTTGCTAATCATTGTATGGTTGACGCCATATACGATATTTTTAACATCGCCTTTTGCCGGCGCTGTCAGCAAGACTTTTGCAGCGCCTTTGGCTTTAAAGTGAATTGACAATTCTTGATCGTCTTTCCAAATGCCTGTGTTATCAACAACTAATGCGTTATCTATGCCGTATTTGGTGTAGTCAACTTGATCTGGAGAGTCTGCGTAAATAACTTTAATAAAAGTGCCATTGGCTTTAATACCGCCGTTTTCCTGATCCACGGTAATGCTGCCGTTAAAGGGCCCGTGAATCGAATCTCGACGTAATAAACTCGCGCGCTTTTCTAAGTCGCCTTTGCGCCCACCGCGAACCACAACGGCACGTAACCGAAGTTTAGCGCTTGGACCTGCCCGTTCAATCATCAATCGAGCTAACAAGCGACCTATTCGGCCAAAACCATATAACACCACATCGGTTGGCACGATATTGTCATCGTGATCCAGTAAGTCTGATAGTTCTCGTTCTAAATATTGCTGCAGGGTCAGACCATTGGCGGCATTTTTATAAGTATATGCAAAAGCAAGTTTACCAAGATCAATTCGGCCTGGCGCCAGATTGAGTTGACTAATCACTTCCAGCACGGGGAAGCTTTCACGTAACCGCAGTTTTTGCTGTTCAAAACGTTCAACCGTCTTGTGCGCTTTGATGATGTCGATGGTCGTGGCATTGACCAGCGGCTTGCCGTACACCACCAGTTCAACCGCTTTGTTGCGATATAAACGGCCAATGATCGGTTGCATATTTTCAGCAATTTCCTGGCGTTCTTGCCAGCTACGTTGATACTGTTCTTCGTGCGATAAGGTCATGAGATAGCCTTTTACGTCGTAAGTGAGTCTGGTGATTTGTAGGGTGCCTCGCGATAAGGCGGCTTATTGTAATTGAATTGGTAATACTACAACAACAATTACAAAAGATTTTTTCCGGGAAATTGTTTATGCTCCATCTAGCTAATTTGGAGAGCTCTTATGAAAATAGTTTGGTTAAGTCTATCGCTACTGGTGTTGGCGGGTTGTGGACCTAAACAGCAGACCGTCGCCGAAATCTGTAAAGATAACCCGGCTGTTTGTTCTGATTTAAACGAAGATGCACAATGTAATGAACAACGTCGGGACGTTATTTTTGAACGGTTTACCGAAGGGAAACTACCGTCGGATAAAAACAAATATAAGCTTTTGATTTCGTTTGAAAAATACTCAAAATGTATCGAGTTAGCTTCAGGCATTGAGCACATCAAATTAAAAGAAAAAACGACATCGCGCGTGAATGGTTTTTTAACGAGCCTGCGAGAGATTAAACGACTTACTGAAGAAACGGTCAGTTCAGACGATCCAAATTTGCTGCAATTTCATTGGTCACGCCATCAAAGTCAGCCACACTTAGAACGTTTTTTAACTGCGGAAAAAAACCAACAGTTAGAAACACCAGAGCTACAAATTGCGCTTGCTAGTTATTACATGAAACGCGATGCGAAAAAAACCATCGATATTCTTCACCATGCGCTAAGCCTATATAAAGCAGATGCGGTGGTTGATCCCGAGATTTATACGGCGTTGACGACCATTTATTACAAGCAAAAGAACTATCAGCTTTCTTTGTTATGGGCATTGGTCGCAGAGGACGCCGGCATCGAGCGGATTGAATTTGCGAGAATTAAAACAGAACTTAAAGAAATGAAAATTGATGCAGATCCGATAGAGTCACTGGCAGACGACACCATTGACAGCATCAAACAGGGCCAATTCAAAGTGCCGGTTTTATAACGAGCACCGACAACGGAACTACCGGCGTCTGTTAAGGCGCCGGATTAAACTGCAGCGACACGGAATTGACACAATAACGCTGTCCTTCGGGCTGCGGTCCATCCTCAAACACATGCCCGAGGTGCGACTCGCACTGCGCACAAAGTATTTCAGTACGCCGCATACCATGACTGTGATCGGGTTGATACTTTACTTGGCCAGTTAGCGACTGGCTAAAAGATGGCCAACCACAACCAGCGTCAAACTTGGACGCTGAGTCAAATAGCGGCGCATTACAGCAGACGCAATGATAACAACCGGTTTCTTCATTTTGTAACAAAGTGCCGCTAAACGGATGTTCAGTACCTTTTTGCCGGGTCACCCGAAACTGCTCTGCCGTCAAACGCTCTCGCCATTGTTGTTCAGTCAGTTGCATGATTAACCCCTTGCATTAGAAGATATTGTTTATTTGACTTTAGTCATGGTGCGCGCTGGCGAGCTCCAGTCAACATGAAATGTTTTGCCTTTACTTTTATCGGTCCGTTCAAAAGTATGGGCACCAAAATAATCACGCTGGCCCTGTAATAAGTTGGCCGGAAGTACCGCAGTTCGATATGAATCGTAGTAACTTAAAGCAGAACTTAGCGCGGCCACCGGTACGCCTAATAACGTAGCGTCAGCAACCGAACGACGCCAGTTCATCTGATAGACGGAGATTTGCTTGGCGAAAAATGGGTCGACCAACAAATTGGCTAAATCGTCGTTGCGCTCATATGCATCGGTGATCGATTGCAAGAACACCGCGCGGATAATACAACCAGCACGCCAAATTTTAGCAATTTCGGCAAAGTTAAGCGCCCAGCCATGTTCAGCACCAGCGGTTTTCATTAAATCAAAACCTTGTGCGTAAACACAAATTTTGGCGCAATACAAAGCATCATGTAGTTGGTTGATCACTTGCTCACGTTTGGCTTCGGTTGGTTTTTCCTGCACCGGGCCGGCCAATAACGTTGATGCCGCCACACGCTGCTCTTTTAACGTTGAAATAGAGCGCGCATACACTGCTTCGGCAATAGTCGGTGACGGACAGCCTAGTTCCAAACTACTGACCGCAGTCCATAAGCCGGTACCTTTTTGACCTGCCTTGTCGAGAATGACATCGACTAACGGCAAACCAGTTTCTGAATCTTTGGTTGCCAGCACTTCGGCACTAATTTCCATTAGATAACTATTTAAAATGCCCTGATTCCATTCTTTAAATACCGCAGCGACCTGTAACGCCGTCATTCCCAGCGCATCACGCATCACTTGGTAAGCTTCACAAATCAGCTGCATATCGGCGTATTCAATACCGTTGTGGACCATTTTCACATAGTGACCAGAACCACCAGCGCCAATATATGTCGCGCACGGCTCACCTTCTGTCACCGGATTGCCTGGTTCAAAGCGTTCAATAGGGCGGCCGGTTTTTGGGTCAACTTTCGCGGCAATCGCCCGCCACACAGGTTCTATTCGTGTCCAAGCGTAGGGGTCGCCACTTGGCATCAACGACGGGCCAAATCGGGCTCCTACTTCGCCGCCTGAGACCGCAGTGCTAAAGAAAATAAAGTCACCTTCGTATTGTTTTTCACGCCGGACGGTATCCGTCCATAGGCTGTTGCCGGTGTCGACAATAATATCGTCGGCGTTAATTCCAGCATCAATCAGTTTGGAACATACATCGTCCACCGGACGACCGGCAGGCACAGAGAGGATAATTAAATGCGGAGAAGATAGTTTGCCCAATAACTCGGTGTAAGAACTACAGGCGATCACCCGGCCTGCTTTTCCACCATTTTCCGCCTGATCCTGTTGGATGACTGACTCGAGTTTTTTGTGATCCAGATCGAACGCCGCTACGCGGTAACCATGGTCAGCAAGGTTGAGAATAAGGTTTTTCCCCATCACACCTGCACCGACAAAACCAATATCACACTGTACTGTTAGATCTGTCATTCAAGCTTTCTCCGAAATACCGGTACGGCAAAATGCCGGTGATTATACTGGAAAAGCACGGGCGAAGGCAGCTTTTGGCGACAAAGAAGTTGCGGTACTGACCATCGTCGACCCACAAAGCCACCATACGATTAAAAAAAAGCCAACATCGTCGTGTTAGCCTCCATTTAATAGGCGCCCTGCTCCAACCAGATGGACACTGAACATGCGAGTTGGCAATAATTTTGCTCATAATTGAGCACGGACGTTAAGCCTTGTTCAATCGCTGTATCCATCACACATTGCCACTGATTAGAGGGTAAGGTGATATCAATTTCAGTCGAGCCTGCGTTAATGCTGACAAGGAGCTGATGATGATTGCTGGTATTTCGAACGATAAAAATACAATACCCCATTGCTGCGTCATGCCAATCTGCTTCAGGTTTAATCGCACCGTTGGCTAAATACCATTCAATTTGATGTTTGTCACCATGGCTCTGGTACTGGTCGTCTAATAATGACAATTGTTGCAGGCAGCTATATTGCTGGCGCAATTGCACCATTTGTTTCACAAAATTTAAAAATTGCGTCGCATGATAATCCAGCGTCCAGTTTAACCACGTGAGCTCGTTATCCTGACAATATGCATTGTTATTGCCCTGTTGTGTGTGGCTTAGCTCATCGCCGCCAAGCCAGTGGATCATGCCTTGGCTTAACATCAGGCATGCCACCAGATTGCGTTTGTGTAAAAAACGTTTTGCCAACACATCAGCCGCGCTAGACGGCCCTTCAACGCCGTAATTCACCGAGAGATTGTGGTCATGACCATCTCGATTTTGCTCGCCATTAAGCCAGTTATATTTATGCTGATAGCTCACGACATCATGCAAGGTAAAGCCATCGTGATACGTTAGATAATTCACCGAGCAGCAGGCGGGTTTATGGTGTTTCTGAAAAATATCGCGCGAGCCGAGCAAACGGGTGGTGAATTCACTGAGTGTCCCCACGTCACCGCGCCAAAAACTACGCATCGAATCCCGAAATTTATCGTTTAATTCCGACCACTGCGCCGGGAATTGCCCTAACTGGTAACCATGAGGACCTACATCCCACGGCTCAGCAATAAGTTTCACGGTAGACAACACCGGATCTTGCGCCAGAATTTGTAAAAATGTCGCGTAGGGATTAAAACTCTTATGCTCCCGTGCCAGCGTCACCGCTAAGTCAAAACGAAACCCATCCACTTGCATTTCGCTAACCCAGTAGCGCAGTGCATCAAGTACTAGTTTTTGCATGATGGGCTGCGCAACATTAAATGTATTTCCGCAGCCACTGTAATTGGTATAGTGTTGAAAATCCGTCATTTCTGCATGATTTTCGAATAAGTAATAATGTCGGTTGGCTAAACCTCGGAAGCTCAAATAATATCCTTCGGCTTCAGCGCTGTGGTTAAACACGACATCGAGGATCACTTCCAGACCATGTTGATGATAGGTGCGAACTAGCTGCTTAAATTCCTGCACCGCATCTTCCACTTGATAGCGTGGATCTGGTGCGAAAAAATTAACCGGATTGTAGCCCCAGTAATTGCTCAATTTGAGTTTTTCAAGCCTGGGCTCACTCATAAAGGCTGCCACCGGCAACAACTGCACTGTGGTAATGCCAAGTTCAAGCAGGTGCTGAACCACGGACGGGTGCGCCATCCCAAGGTAAGTGCCGCGCTCATGTATCGGCACATCTGGATGTAACGCCGTCATGCCTTTAACATGCGCTTCATAGATGATGGTTTTCTCGCGAGCGATCTGTGGCCTGACACTGTCTTGCCAATCAAATTGCGATGACTGCAGCACACCTTTAGCCATCATATAATGGCTACGGCTATGATATAACCGCTCGTTAAATACCATAGCTCGGTTTATCTGACGACAATAGGGGTCAATTAATAGTCTTTCTGATTCAAACACCAAACCTTGTTCGGGCTCGAATGGACCTTGTGCTTTTAGCCCATACAATGTGCCCGCGTTAATCCCGTCAACCGTGACATGCCAGACATCGCCCGTGCGGCCGACAAACGGCAGCTCAGCGAGCAACTCTTCGGTATCTGCGCAATAAAGACACAACATCAACAAGCTGGCGTCAGGAGCGAACACCGCGAAGTTCCAGCGTTGCGGCTCAAGCTGACAAGGCCCAAGCGGCTGAGCGACCCCGACTTGGGTATAATAACGATTCTCACTCACTGACGAGCCTGCCACAGCGGTCGTCATATCAGTATTTAAAGTTGGTTCTGTCGTCATACCGCCGCACGCCTTCTTAGGTATAACGTCGATAATGGCGGCAAATCAAGCTGTAACCGCCCACCGGTATCCTGATGATGTGTCTGAGCAGTCATTGTCATGCCAACATCAAAATTACTGCCCCAATAATAGCTACTGTCGGTATTGAGGATAATTTCGTAATCGCCTAATTGCTCTACTGGCAAAGAAAACCCACGGCGTGGTACGGGAGTAAAGTTACTGACGACGTACAACACTTCGCGCTCTCGATCATATCGCTTAAACGATAAGGTACTGTGATCGGCATCTTGATGATCAATCCAGCAAAAACCAGCGCTCTCGTGATCCAGCTGATGTAAGGGCTCGCAGTTGCGGTAGGTATGATTTAAATCGCGACACAACTGCTGCATACCACGGTGTTTTTCAAAATCGAGCAAAAACCACGGCAGACCCTGATTGTGATTCCATTCAGTCCCCTGCGCGAATTCGTTGCCCATAAAGTTTAGTTTTTTGCCGGGATGCGCAAACATAAAACCGTAATAGGCGCGCAAATTTGCCGCCTGCTGCCATTCATCGCCTGGCATTTTATTAAGAATACTGCCTTTGCCATGCACAACTTCGTCATGTGACAGCGGGAGAATAAAATTCTCATTAAAAGCGTACACCATCGAAAAAGTAAGGTCATTGTGATGAAACTTCCGGTACGCAGGGTCTTTGCTAAAATAGCGCAGACTATCGTTCATCCAGCCCATATTCCATTTAAAACCAAAACCAAGGCCACCTGCATCAATTGGTCGGCTTACCCCATTAAATGACGTTGATTCTTCAGCAATCATCATTGCCTTTGGAAACTGAGCATACACTTCCTGATTTAACCATTTTAATAAACTAATGGCCTCATAGTTGTGATTGCCACCATCCACGTTCGGGATCCACTCATCGTGCTCACGCGAATAGTCGAGATACAACATTGACGCGACCGCATCCACCCGCAGACCGTCAATATGGAACTGGTCTAGCCAAAATAACGCACTGGCCACTAAGAATTGGCGAACGTAATCTTTGCCATAATCGTAAATACAAGAATTCCAGTCTGGATGCCAGCCGCGACGCGGATCGGCATACTCATATAAATGACTGCCATCAAAGCGTGCCAAGCCATGCCCATCTTCCGGGAAATGTGCCGGCACCCAATCTAAAATCACGCCAATACCGGCCTGATGGCAAGCATCAACAAAACCTTTAAATTGATCCGGCGTGCCATAACGCGACGTCGCAGCAAACATACCCAGCGGCTGATAACCCCAAGAACCGCTATAGGGGTGCTCCATCACTGGCAGCAGCTCAATGTGGGTGTAGCCCATGTCTTTGATATAGGGGATCAATTGTTCAGCAAGTTCTGGATAACTCAACGCAGAGCCGTCGGCATGCGTGCGCCAGCAACCGGCATGTAGTTCATAAATACTCATCGGGCTATGATAAGGATTGTGTTCGCGTTGCAACCAAGCGCTGTCTTGCCATTGGTATTTACTGTGATCAAACACTAACGATGCATGTGAGGGAAACTGTTCGGCGGCGAAAGCCAATGGATCGGATTTATGCGGTAACAAATGGCCACTGGCGTCTTTAATTTCGAATTTATAGCGAACACCGCTGGTGATCTGCGGCACCACTAATACCCAATGGCCACATGCAGTGCGTTCCATTGGGTGGCACCGACCATCCCAGTCATTCATATCACCAATCAGGCTGACACTGCTGGCATGGGGGGCGTATACCGCAAAACGGGTGGCGGTGAGCGTGGTTTTCGCCACTGGTAGCGAGACTATTTGTGCGCCAAGTTGCTGATAAAGGTTTTCTGGGCGCAGATTGACGTAATGCACCGCATAAAACGCTTCCTCTTTAAACAAGTACGGATCAATGAGTTGGTATTGGAAATTGCCATGATTAACAAGCAATTTATACGCTTCGGTTTTGCGTTTACGCGGTAAATGGAGCTCAAAAATGCCGTCGATTGTCGCATGCGCTTTCATCGTTCCCATGCTTATGTCAGCGAATGTGAACACTTCCACGGCACTGGCTTTTGGCAAGTAAACGCGGATCAACAGTCCTTTGTCGGCCTTTTGCCAACCTAACCAAGTAAACGGATTGGCACAACGGACTTCAGGCAATAACGCAAGACTCATAACATATCCTTTGACTGTATCGTTGCAGTAACGCGGCAAGAAAACCGGCAGTGTTTCACAGATTGAACTACCGGTTTTATTTTTTAATAGCTATGAATATAAGCCAGAACGACGGTTGGCTGTCAAATTTTGCAGATGTTGATTGATATGTGGTTGTTGTTCCAGTTGTTCCAACGTCATGCTGAGCTTACGTCGCCAGTTCGGATATTCATCGCTGGTCCCAGGGATATTCACCGGCTCGGTCATTTCCATCCAATCTTCCAGTTGTAAACAAAGCAACTGACAGCTGCCTTTGGCTAAGTGTTGTTGCATCGCAAAACTAAGGAGCCGTGACATCCCCATCTCATCGATGTGCCGCCCGAAATCGGCGGGGAGCGCCTGATGCCCATGCAATGAATCTAAAATTTTCTGCTTGGCTTGGTGTCGGTCTTGATAAAGACCAGGCAGCTGTTGCTCGGTATACAGACCAATATCCAGCCCAAGTTTTAGATCGGAACAATGCCAAAAACCAATTAATGTTGGCATGTCATGTGTGGTTAATGCCGCCATGGCTTGCACCGGATAATGCGCTGGTGAAAGATAACCACCATCTTGCGCCTGTTCAAAAAAGAAAATCCGATAAGAATACATGCCAAATTGTTGCAAAAGTTCAAAGATGCCATCGGGTACCGTGCCTAAATCTTCACCAATCACCACCGCTTGCTGGCGCTGACTTTCTAGCGCCAAAATGCCGAGTAAATCCATAATTGGGTAATAAATATAAGCCCCCTCGCCTGCGGACTTCGCCCCATTTGGCACCCACCACAAACGCAATAATGCCATGACATGGTCAATCCGCAGCGCGCCGGAATCTTGCATATTGGCGCGAAACAACTCGATCATTGGCCGATAGGCTTGGCGAAATAACTGATAGGGTAACATCGGTGGCAAACCCCAGTTCTGACCTTTTGGGCCAAGAATATCCGGCGGCGCACCAACACTGGCATTGCGACAATATAAATCAGGGTTGGCCCAGATTTCGGTTGATGCTTCACTAACGCCGACCGCTAAATCACGGTATAGCCCCAACAACATGCCGCTTTGTTTTGCCTGTTGCTGCACTGTCGCTAGCTGCTGCTGCGCACAAAATTGTAAATAACTAAAGAACTCAATGTCATCCTGGTGCGCCAGCGCAAATTCACGCACGGCGTTACTGTCGGCACTACGATACTGCTCCGGCCAGTTTGGCCAGCCCCAGGCTGCTGGGTTTTTCGCAATCAACTGCATATGCAGTGCATCATAGAGCGCTAATTGGCGCAAACTATCACCGCCTTGTTGCTTAAATTCCTCAAACGCGGCGACAACTTCAGGCAGTTGGTGCTGGTGTTCGCTAAACCAATGAAACAGCGTTTTAAGGACTGGCAACTTTAGCTGCATCACCGCACTGTAATCGACCCAGTCTTTACTGCGCTGCTCGGCTAACTTTGCGACAAACGCCGGCGCCTGCACCAAGTGCGCGGTTTGCTGGCACTGCTGATAACCGGGGAGCAGCGGTACACTAAGGTAAATAAGATTGAGCCAGCGTCTGGATGACGGGCTATAGGGACTGGCTGATTCTGGCATCGCTGGATACAAGGCGTGTATTGGGTTTAACCCAACAAAATCCGCACCTTGTTTGGCTAAGTGGGTGACCAGCCTGGCTAAATCAGCAAAATCACCAATCCCCCAATTGCTGTCAGACTTAACCCCATACAACTGAACGGATACGCCCCACTGTTTTTTCTGGCTAAATTCGTTGGGTTGGAAACAACGATCCGGCGTAATAATCAACGATTGTTGGTAAATCTCGTCATCGCCGTCGATGCTCAGTTGTAACTGATGATACCCCAGCGGCAAGGTGGCTGAAAAACTCCAATCATACTGCTGTACTTCGGTGCCACTGTCGGCGTGATCCAATGCTCCATCCAATACTGCGGCGCCCGTTAATTCGGCGTCAATTGCACTGAAGGTAAAAAGCTGGCGCTGACCTTGCTCGGTAATAATGGTGATCGTCAGCTGTGCATGCACTTCATCGATCGGTAACCGCACCTGCAGTTGGTATTGTTCCGACTGACTTTGTACCGACACCGGATCAATCGGCTCCAGCCAATGCTGCTTTTGGCGATCCGCTAGCTGCTGTTGTGCCGTGACATCGTCGTCGACATCAAAACCAAGCGCTGCCAATAACTTAAGCTGATCCGGCTGTGCCACCTCGGTTGGATTACCCCAGGCGTCGGTGAAAGCCGTTTCAATACCATTAAACCGGATTAAATCAGCAAGAAGTTTTTTGTCCATAAAGGCTCCGTATCAGGTGCGTCATATTGTCGTTGCCGGTTATTTTTACGGCGAAAAAGGCCACAGTCCGGTTCTGAATCAGCAGTATACGACTTAAAAATTTTGTTACGATGGCTAAATGCGGCTTTATGTCATTAAATTACATAAATACGATTGCATAAGGTTTTTGTGCTTGAAAAATGCCAAAAAACATGTAATTTTACTACACAATTTGCAAATATCCGGAGTGAGTCATGACAATTCGCGTCGCAATCAATGGTTTTGGCCGTATCGGCCGTAATATTTTACGTGCTTTATATGAAAGTAAGCAGGCATACGATATTAAAATTGTCGCCATCAACGATTTGGGTGATGCCGCAATTAACGCTCACTTATTAAAGTACGATACAGCCCATGGTATTTTCGCCGCTGAAGTTGAACATTCCGATAAAGCCATTTTCGTCAACGGCGATGAAATTCGTACGTTAAGCGAGCGTAACCCAGGTAATTTGCCGTGGAGCGAATTACAAATTGATGTGGTACTCGAATGTACCGGTTTATTTACCGATCGGCCAAGCGCCGGCGCCCATTTAACGGCCGGTGCAAAAAAAGTAATTATTTCTGCCCCAGCCAGTGGTGTTGATGCCACCGTGGTTTATGGTGTGAACCACGATGTGATTACCCCAGAAATGACCATCATCTCCAACGCTTCTTGCACCACCAATTGTTTATCACCCATTGCCAAACCGCTAAATGATGCTCTTGGCATTGAATCTGGTTTGATGACCACTATTCACGCTTACACCAATGATCAACGTTTAAGTGATGTTTATCACACTGACGTCCGGCGCGCTCGTGCCGCAGCCATGTCGATGATCCCAACCAAGACCGGCGCCGCTGCGGCAGTGGGTCTGGTCGTGCCTGAACTCAAAGGTAAAGTGGATGGTTTAGCCGTGCGGGTGCCGGTATTAAACGTGTCATTAGTTGATTTAACTTTTATTGCGGGTCGCAATACTACTGTTGAAGAAGTGAATGAAATTGTTCGCAAAGCGGCCGCCGAATTTCCGATGAACCAAGTCTTGGCAGTCAACGATTTACCATTGGTATCGGTTGATTTTAATCATAATCCGATGTCATCAATTTTTGACGCCACAGAAACGCGTGTCAATGGCCGTTTGGTTAAAGTGTTAGCTTGGTACGACAACGAATGGGGCTTTAGCAACCGGATGTTGGACAACACTGTGCAAATGATGAAAAACAACTAATCTCACACAAATATCAACCCAATAAAGGCGACAACTGTCGCCTTTATTGATCCAAACAGGCAAGGTCGCTGATATGCTAAAGTTCAATGCCCTGATTATGAAAGCAAAGTAGAATCGTTATGCAATCAACCATCACCGAACTTTCAGGCTTTCGTCATTTGACGGACTTACCTTGCTGGCAACTTAGTCATGCAGGTAGCACCGTCGTGATCAGTAGCTATGGTGCACATGTCTTGCATTATCAAACGCCGAGCCAACCGTCCAGCGACATTGACCATCAGCCTCAGGCATTGCAATTGGATGATAGCGCAACGCCCTCAGCACATTTGTGGTTGTCAGACACTGCATTTTGGCGGCAACAACAGCCGATCCGAGGGGGCATTCCTATTTGCTGGCCATGGTTTGGCAAAATTGACGCTCAGTTGTTGTCAAATGTAGCCCCCTCAGCAAGAGCGACACGCAAGTTGCCGAATCATGGTTTGGTTCGCACCCGACTATGGCAGGTGACGAAACAGCAAATTACGGTTGATGCAGTAGAAATTGAATTTAGTCTCGTTGTTGATGATATTCCTTGGAGCGACGAGGTGGTCACTTTACGTTATCAAGTGCGGTTGGCAGATCAATTGTCGCTGACGTTAATCTGTGATGCTCATATTGTGCAACAAGGCGCGTTACACAGCTATTTTGCTGTTACAGACAGCCGTCAGACAAAAGTGCACCCACTCCCACGACATTTCTATGACAAAGTGAGTGACAGTCAACAACAGTGCCTTACTGATAGTTTGTATTTTGATGGTGAAATTGACCGTGTGTATGCCAACCCCGCAGCAACAATTTTACTTGAAGACGAGCAGACGACACGGCACATTTTACAACAGGGTCATGATGCCGCCATCCTTTGGAATCCCGCGGCGGAAAAAGCCGTACATTCGGTAGATATTCCTGCGGACCAATGGTCGCAATTTGTCTGTGTTGAGTCCGCTCGACTTAACCTCGATAGCGCGCCACTGCGCTTGGTACAAATCATTCATCCCATGTAATGTTAATTGGACATTACCCTTAACTTCAAATTAGTTATCAACCAACTATTGAGCGCTAATTCGCAGCCAAAGTCGTACTGTGAAACGTCGTTCACAGTACTTAGCTGCTGGTTTTTCAAGACTTTTTACCGTGCCACATGATGCCACGCCAACGCTTGTTAAGGCCAGCTGGACTGAAACTCGGTATTTAACTGGTTAACCTTACCGCTGGTGTCAGTCAACTGGATTCGTAACTGCCAAATCATATTTGGATCAGAGCAAGCGCCCAACATAAAATCACTTCGCCACAGGCCGCTATTGTCATCAAAAGTAAAACGCAGCGGGATCCTCCCCATATACATACTGACCCCGACAATTTCAGCTGTCACTTGCTTTAGCGGCTGCTTACTCTGAAGTTGTAACTGTAACAAGGTCTCCACAGGGATTTGCCCTGGGCTTATCGACAACTGGATATTTTCTAATTGTATTTGAAATTTTGCTAGCTGCGGGCTTGCACTCTGTCGATCTTTACAGCTCGACAATCCAGCCAGCAGCAGTAATCCTCCGACGAGCCAAACGTATTTATTCAACAAATCACCTTCCTGTTGTACAACGTTGTGTACCTTTGTGCGCAAAACAACTCACTCTGCTCAAAAACTAAGCGGCGACCTTGTTCTACATCATAAAACCGGTGAGTCTGCCTATCTTTTCAAGGCCAAAACTCGTATTATCGCGACCAAAGATTGATAGGTAAGACAAGGTGATATCAGAAAAACCTTGCTCAACTGTCGGTCTATTATAAGAAGGGTCACCCCCAAGGGTGTAATTTTTACTAACTTGCAAAAAACTGCAGCGGAACTCAACATGAGCCAGACCAAATCGTTAAATGTTGACTACAACTACACGGTTGTCCGCCTCTTTGCACTCACAACGGTATTGTGGGGCATTGTTGGCATGAGCGTGGGTGTGTTACTAGCGGCGCAATTATATTGGCCCGCACTGAACTTTGATACAGCTTGGCTGACTTATAGCCGTCTTCGTCCTCTTCATACAAACGCGGTAATCTTCGCGTTTGGTACCAGCGCCTTGTTTGCGACCTCTTATTATGTGGTTCAGCGTACCTGTCAGGTTCGGCTCTATGCTGAAAAACTAGCAATGTTTACCTTTATCGGCTGGCAAGTGGTGATTATCGCCGCCGCTATTACTTTACCGATGGGGATCAGCCAAAGCAAAGAATACGCGGAACTCGAGTGGCCCATCGATATCCTGATTGCGGTGGTTTGGATAAGTTATGCGGTGGTGTTTTTTGGCACCATGATTAAGCGTACCACCAGTCATATTTATGTCGCAAACTGGTTCTACGGTGGTTTTATTATTACTGTTGCCGCGTTGCATATCGTCAACAGCATGGTAATCCCGGTTTCTTTGACCAAATCCTATTCAATCTACGGCGGCGCCGTGGATGCAATGGTGCAATGGTGGTACGGCCACAACGCCGTAGGTTTCCTGCTGACCGCAGGTTTCCTAGGTATGATGTACTACTTTGTACCAAAACAAGCCGGTCGCCCAGTGTACTCGTACCGTTTATCAGTCGTTCATTTCTGGGCGCTTATTGCACTCTATATCTGGGCTGGCTCGCACCACTTACACTACACTGCCCTACCAGACTGGACTCAGTCAGTTGGTATGGTGATGTCAGTCATCCTGTTTGTGCCAAGCTGGGGTGGCATGATCAACGGTATTATGACGTTATCCGGTGCTTGGCATAAGCTGAAAACCGACCCTATCTTACGTTTCCTGATTGTCTCGTTATCGTTCTACGGCATGTCGACGTTCGAAGGTCCGATGATGGCTATCAAGTCAGTTAACGCGTTATCGCATTACACCGACTGGACTGTGGGCCATGTTCACTCTGGTGCTTTAGGTTGGGTTGCGATGGTTTCCATCGGTGCTTTGTATCACATGATCCCAATCCTGTTTGGTCAAGGCCGGATGTATAGTCTGAAACTAATTAATACCCATTTTTGGTTACACACTACCGGTGTTGTGTTGTACATCGTGGCGATGTGGATTAGCGGTATTATGCAAGGCATGATGTGGCGTGCAGTCAATACTGACGGCACACTGACATATAGCTTTGTTCAATCGTTAGAAGCCTCTTATCCGTTTTATTTGATGCGCTTTATTGGTGGCTGTTTTGTAGTGACGGGCATGCTGATCATGGCATACAACGTGATTAAAACCGTCCGGGCGAAAGAAGGCGTGTTAGAGCCGATAGCAGAAGCGGCATAAGGAGCTTATCGTGTCTAAGAATTACCATGAAAAAATTGAAAAAAGCGCTGGCTGGCTGGCAATCTTGACAGTCGTCGCCATTAGCTTCGGTACGCTGGTAGAAATTACGCCGCTGATGTTTATCAAAGACACCACCACGCCGGTGGACGGTCTAAAGCCCTACACTGCATTGCAGATGGAAGGCCGTGATATTTTCATCCGCGAAGGTTGTACCAACTGCCACAGCCAGATGATCCGTCCGTTTCGCCATGAAGTTGAACGTTATGGCCACTACTCTGTTGCGGGTGAAAGTATTTGGGAGCATCCGTTTCTGTGGGGCTCGAAGCGTACAGGTCCAGACTTAGCTCGTGTTGGTGGTCGTTATAGCGATGACTGGCACTATGCGCACTTAATGGATCCTCGCTCTGTTGTACCGCAATCTAATATGCCTGGTTATCCATGGCTTGAAGAAAACGTATTAGACGGTAAATTAACGGCGAATAAGCTGGAAATATTCCGGTCCTTTGGCGTGCCTTACACCGATGACGATATCAAAGGTGCTGAAGCCGCCGTGAAAGGGAAAAAAGAAATTGAAGCCCTGATTGCTTACCTGCAATCGCTCGGCACAGCGTTGAAGTAAGCCTTATGGACTTTGCAACCATTCATAGCTTTTACACCGTGATTATTTTTGTGGCTTTTATCGGCCTGCTGGTTTGGTTGTTTGTAATCAAACGCAAACCTGATTTTGATAAAGCAGCGAACGCGATTTTCGCGGACGAAAAAAAGCCCAAACAAAAACAACAACAGGAGTCGGATCATGAGTAGCTTTTGGAGTGCTTGGATCATTGTTTTAACTATTGCATGTATTGTTCTATGCACCGTGCTACTGACGTGGAACTTAAAGAACCATGTTGGTGTGCCGGAAGGCGAACCTACCGGTCATGAGTTTGATGGCATCGAAGAAATTAATAACCCACTGCCAAAGTGGTGGACCATTATGTTCTACGCCACCATCGTTTGGTCAGTATTTTACTTTGCCGCTTATCCAGGGCTCGGTAACTGGAAAGGCCTGTTAGGCTGGACCAGCTCTAACCAAGGCATCACTTCGCTGGCAGAATCAAAAGCTGCCATTGAAGCGCAAAAATTAGCCGGCACGCCGTCTCAGTTGGACCGTGAATATATGCACGCCAATGAAACTTTTGCCAAAGAGTTTGCTAAATATACCAGTCGTCCAATTGAAGAGCTGGCCTATGACACCCAAGCACTGAAAGTCGGCCAACGGTTATTTTTGCAAAACTGCTCGCAGTGCCATGGCTCCGACGCCCGCGGTCAACGAGGTTTCCCGAATCTGACTGACAACGACTGGCTGTATGGTGGTACTGTCGACAAGATTAAAGAAACCCTGCTGTACGGTCGTAAAGCGGCGATGCCCGCTTGGGGCGAAGCTTTAGGTGCGCAAGGCGTAAAAGAAATGACTGCCTATGTGTTAAGTCTGTCTGGCCGTAAGGTCAACGACAAAGATGCAGCTGCCGGTAAAATGAAATTCGGTATGTGTGCGGCTTGTCACGGTGCTGATGCCAAAGGTAGCCTTGCCCATAACCTGCCGTTTGGCGCACCAAACCTGACTGACAATACATGGTTATACGGTGGCTCCGCTGGGAGCATTGAAACCACGCTGAATAATGGCCGTAACGGTGTCATGCCAGCGTTTAAAGATACGTTAGGCGAAGATAAAATCCACGTGATTGCTGCTTATGTTTATCGGTTATCTCGTCCTGATGATACTAAATAACGCTTAAGTCACCGGGAGTTGTAGCGCTGGTTGCATTCGATAGAATGGCGCCAGCACTAGACGCTGTAAGAAGCCCCGACTACGGGGCTTTTTGTTATACGATCCGGTTGAAATACACACTTAGTGTGTACCGGTTGAGGAATATGATGTTAGTAAAACCCTGGTATAAACAAGTCTGGCCTTGGGTGTTGATTGCAATTCCAGTTGCAACCATGCTCAAAGCAGTGCATTCCATCTATTTAATGAATCAACAAAGCCCCGACTTAGTGGTCGACGACTACTACGCCGAAGGTAAAGCCATCAATATGAATCTGGCTAAATACCGTGAAGCAGCAAGCCGTAATCTGCAAGCTAATATTCTGATTGCTGCCAACAAAGCTATCGTGACCTTTGTCGCGAATCCAATATTGGATGCAAAGCTGACGCTACGTTTTGTCCACAATACCGTTGCTGCACAAGATTTTGTCGTTGAAGCCGAACGCAGTGGCCAGAATTTATATGTGGCAGAACTGCCAAAGACTTTAACTGGCAAGTGGAATCTGTTGGTCGATGATCACAGTGAACAATGGAAATTACGTGCGACCTTCATCCTGCCCAAAGCAGAAGCTATTAAACTTACCTACTAACAGGTTTGCATGTTAAATCGTTGTTTTCATTGCGATGAGCAAGTGCCAGACAATAGCAATTTTGTGTTGTCTTTTGACGGTATTGATCGAGAATTTTGTTGTCCAGGCTGTGTTGCCGTTGCCGACACTATTATTAGCCAAGGGCTTGGTGATTATTATCGCTTTCGCACAGCGAAGGCGACAAAAGCGTCACTCGTTCCGCCCCAACTGCTACAAACCAGTTATGACAATGATGAAGTGTTAAGTGATCTTTCAATAAAAATTGATGGTTTACAACAAATCGAGCTCTCCATCACCGGCATGAGCTGTGCAGCCTGTGCTTGGCTCATTGAAAAACAACTACGTCAACACCCAGCCGTTGGCCAAGTGTCGGTCAATTCGGGCACTTCTCGCTGTATTATTCGCTGGGATCCAGCAACCGCCAAACTGAGCGAACTGCTGCAGAACATCAGCAAACTCGGTTATCAAGCCAGCCCGTTTATCACCGACAGCGAAGAGCATCATTACCAACAAGAAATGCGTGCCTATTTAAGGCGCCTCGCGGTGTCGGGCATTATGAGTATGCAGGTGATGATGCTGGCTTTTGGCCTGTATTTTGGTGACTACACTGGCATTGAGCAACAATACGAAGGCTATCTACGTTGGGTAAGCCTGTTGCTGACACTACCGGTGATGATTTATGCCGCGGCACCGTTTTCAAAAAGTGCCTGGCGCGCGCTACAAAGTCGACAGCTGAATATGGACGTCCCCATTGTTCTGGCACTCTATTACACATTTATAGCCTCGACTTACGCCACCATCACGCACAGTGGTGAAGTTTATTTTGAATCCGTGTGTATGTTTGTATTCTTGCTCCAGTTGGGTAAATTTTTTGAATTTCGCGCCCGCAAGCAGGCGCGTGATGCCACCAGTAACCTGCTGAAAATCATGCCGGTGACCGCCTGGTTGTGGGATGGCATGCAGCCGATCGCCACATCAGCACGTCGGCTAGTGACCGGAGATTTGATTTTAGTTAAAGCCGGAGAAACTATTCCTGCCGACGGCGTAGTGCAAAGTGGCTATAGTAGCGTCGATGAATCGATGCTTACCGGGGAATACCAAGCGGTGGCAAAGCATACCGACGATGCAGTGCTGGCAGGATCGGTGAATCACGATGGTGTACTCATCGTTAAAGTCATTACAGCATTAACCCAATCTAGGTTGGGTCAGATCATAAGCTTGCAGCAACAGACCTTACATCAAAAACCACAACTGCTTGAAAAAACAGATAAAATAGCCCGTTTTTTTGTACAGCGGCTACTGGTTGTTGCCAGTCTAACGTTCGCCGTCTGGTATTTCTATATCGATGCCGACCGCGCCTTTTGGGTGACGTTATCGGTACTGGTCGCAACCTGCCCTTGTGCGCTGAGTCTGGCAACACCAACCGCTATCACCTGTGCCCTCGCACGGCTTAACCGCAAAGGGATCCTGATTAAGAACCAGCAAGTACTGGAGTTTTTGCCCAACTTGACCAAAGTCTTTTTTGACAAAACCGGTACCCTCACGCATGGGAAATTCAGTATTCGCCAACTTGAACTGGCAACCACAACTTTGAACGAAACTGAAATTCTGAACCTTGCCGCCAATATAGAAGCCTATTCCGAACATCCGATCGCCAAAGCTTTTACACCGTATCGGCAAAACCAACTACAACTTAGTCAGGTGGAATTGCAAATCGGCGCCGGCATCAGTGCGCTGTGGCAGCAGCAACAACAGCGATTGCCAGTCCGCATTGGCAATGCCGCATTTTGCAACCTGCCCGGCGATGCCAATTGGCAAGTGTTTATAACGGTCAATGAGCAGTTGGTGGCCAAAGTGGCGTTAGCGGATCAAATCCGTCCTGAAATTTCCATGTTATTGCCACAGCTGCAAGCACTTGGCATTGAGTTTGGTATTCTGACCGGCGATAGCTCGGATCAAGCAAACGAAATTGCCAGTCAATTTGCCATCAAAACACTTTATAAGTCTTGTACGCCAGAAGATAAAGTAAAGTATATCCAACAAGCGACTGCGGCGGGTGATATTGTGCTGATGGTCGGTGATGGTATTAATGACAGTCCAAGTTTTCATGCGGCTCATGTGTCGGTAGCGCTTGATAGTGGCACCGATTTATCAAAAAATCAGGCCGATGTGGTGCTGCTACACAATGATTTATCGATGCTCGCTGATCTGATCGCAGGGGCAAAGAGGGCGAAAAAAGTAGTGCGGCAAAATCTACTTTGGGCCGTTGGCTATAATCTGATTATTATTCCACTGGCGGTTTGTGGTTTAGTCTCACCCTATGTCGCAGTGATTGGGATGTCGTTCAGTTCGTTATTAGTGGTATCTAACTCACTTCGGTTATTAAAATCATGAGTATTATTTTTGTCCTAATTCCAATTGCAGTATTGTTTGTCATCATTGGCCTTGGCGTATTCTTTTGGGCGGTCCGATCGCGGCAATTTGATGATTTGGATAAAGAAGCCTATAGCATTTTATTTGATAACCAACCCGCGCCAGTCAAACCGCCGGCCCAGGAGCATGTCGACACCATGCCAGCGCAAGCAGAGCCGTCTGCTACCGATATCGTTGCACCGGCAGCAAAAGATCACGAACAGGCACGTTAAATGGAGTTTCTAGCGGCATTATTGATAGGGCTGCTCGGCAGCGGACATTGCCTTGTGATGTGCGGTGGCATAGCCAGTGCTTTGCAGCTGATGATGCCCGAACAAAGTCGCTGGCAACGGCTTCGTTTGCAACTGGCATTAAGTGCCGGTCGTATTAGCAGCTATGCATTACTAGGCGGTCTCGTTGGCTGGCTTGGTTATCAGGCAATGGGGTTTGGCGGAGCTGCTCGCCAGTTGCTACAAATACTGGCTGGATTGATGCTGATCCTGATGGCGCTGTATGTTGCCAGAATATCTAGCCTGTTAACTGGACTTGAGCAGCTTGGCGCACGTGTGTGGCGATATATTCAACCCCTCAGTAAACGCTTGTTACCTCTTAATTCACTTCCCAAAGCCTTTAGTTACGGCTGGTGCTGGGGGTACTTACCTTGCGGTCTAGTCTACTCAAGTTTAAGTTGGAGTTTGGCGAGCGGCTCATTTATTGACGGTGCGACATGGATGCTGTTTTTTGGCCTCGGCACCTTGCCGGCACTACTCGCCGCGGGTCAGGCTGCAGCGACTTTGCAGCGCTGGAAAAACCAAAAGTGGTTACAATACAGTGCCGCGTTTATGCTCGCCACTTATGGCTGCCACACAATATCCCTTGCAGTTCTGCGGTTATTTTTTTAAGCTGGAGGTCTACATTTTGGCCACAAACTGGAATCTTTTTATATGACTGCTTCCGCAATAAATTGTCAGGACTGCGGCTTCAGCCAACTCTGCTTGCCTTTTTCGTTAAATACGGTTGAGCTTGATCAACTTGATGACATTATCCAACGTAAACGCCCGTCCCATAAAGGCGACCATTTATTCGAAGCCGGCACACCATTACAGGCTTTGTATGCCGTGCGCACCGGATCTTTTAAAACCTATACTCTGACCGAGCAAGGCGAAGAACAAATCACTGGCTTTCATTTACCGGGCGATATCATTGGCTTTGATGCCATTAGCAATCAGCAACACCCCAGCTATGCACAAGCCTTAGAAACAGCGATGGTCTGTGAAATCCCTTATCAAACACTTGATCAATTATTGGATCAGCTGCCAAAACTGCGGCAACAGCTCATGCGCTTGATGAGCCAGGATATCTCGGGTGATCAGCAAATGATGTTATGGCTCAACCGTAAAACTGCCGAAGAAAAGCTAGCGGCATTTTTAACAAACCTGGCACAACGCTTTGCGAGTCGAGGTTTTTCCAAGCGCGAGTTTCGTCTGACAATGACGCGTGGTGAGATTGGTAATTATCTCGGACTAACGGTTGAAACCATAAGCCGGCTTTTAGGGCGTTTTCATAAAGATGAACTGATTCATGTCGATGGCAAATTAATTGTTATTAGTGATTTTGCCGCGCTGAGTAACATCGCCGGCATGGGTAACATCGCTGCAAACAGTTAAGCATAACAGTGCTCTTTGTCTCGGGGCGCGGCTTGCAGCGCCTTACTAACGCTAACTATGACTGCCCTCAATATCGCTAGTTGCGTTCGTTTTGATCCAAGATAAGGTTTGTTGGCGCAGAACGCTTTAAGTTGGCTACACTTAATGCATACACCTGCCTCTATGAAGGAGACTACGATGGCGACTTATCAGGATGTACTGGTGGTGATCGACCCCAGCCAAACCACGCAAAAAGCTCTAGACCGCGCATTTGAGCTAGCCGAACACACCGCATGTCGGCTTACCGCATTTTTATCGATATACGATTTTTCTTATGAAATGACTACCATGCTATCGGGTGATGAACGCGAATCGATGCGACAAGCTGTCATTACCGATCGCGAAATTTGGATCAATGAACTGGTAGCGCCGGCCCGTGAAAAAGGTGTCGACGTTAATGTCAAAGTGGTTTGGCATAACCGCCCGTTCGAAGCGGTTGTTAACGCGGTCACTGAAGAAGGTTATGACTTAGTGATTAAAGGCACCCATGATCATGACGTGTTAAAATCGATTATTTTCACCCCCACCGATTGGCATATCTTGCGCAAGTGCCCATGTCAGGTGCTGTTAGTCAAAGAACATGCCTGGCCATCAAACGGCAATATTCTGGCAGCCGTAAATGCGGGTAGTAGTCAGCCACACCATCAGGCACTTAATAATCGAATCATCCGTCAGGCCAAGGCATTAGCCTCAATGCTACAAGCCAATGTGCATTTGGTAAACGCCTATCCCGGCACCCCTATCCATGTCGCGATTGAGATCCCAGAATTTAATCCGACCGAATACAACGACAGTATGAAACTTCACCACCAAAACGCAGCAAAGGAATTGGCGAATGAATACGGTATTAGTGATGAATTTGTGCATGTGCTTGAGGGAATGCCCGAAGATGTGATCCCAAAAGTTGCTAAAGAAATCGACGCTGAAATGATGGTGATTGGCACTATCGGCCGCACCGGTTTATCCGCAGCAATCATCGGCAATACCGCAGAGCACGTTATCGACCGGTTGGATTGTGACGTTCTGGCACTTAAACCAGACAGCTCAATCGCCGTTCCCTAGCCACAGTTTGATTATCGCCAGCGAAGCTGATTGGCAAAGCTGGCTAATCCGTTATAATGTGCGCCATTTTTTCGGTAATCTGGTGTTGTTATGTCACATGCTGCGCAAGCGAAAGCTCAATACAATCTGAACAAATTGCATAAGCGCCTACGGCGTGGTGTGGGACAGGCGATTGCCGACTTTTCGATGATCGAACCAGGCGATAAAATTATGGTCTGTCTGTCGGGCGGCAAAGACAGCTATACCATGCTCGACATTTTGCTGAATCTGCAACAAGCGGCCCCCATTGATTTTTCGATCGTCGCTGTTAATCTAGACCAAAAGCAACCCGGGTTTCCAGCCGAAATACTACCGCAATATTTGACGCAACTCGGTGTCGATTTTCAGATCGTAACTGAAGATACCTATTCCATCGTCAAAGATAAAATCCCGGAAGGAAAAACAACCTGCTCATTATGCTCGCGACTGCGTCGTGGTATTTTGTACCGTACCGCCAAAGAGCTCGGCGCTACCAAAATTGCACTGGGCCATCATCGTGATGACATGATTGAAACGATGTTTCTCAACATGTTTTATGGTGGAAAAATGAAATCGATGCCGCCAAAACTGCAAAGCGACAATGGCGAGCACATTGTGATCCGCCCATTAGCTTATTGTCGTGAAAAAGACATTGAAAAATACTCAATGGCGAAAGGGTTTCCAATCATCCCTTGTAACCTCTGTGGCTCGCAAGATGGCTTGCAACGCCAGGTGATCAAAGAAATGTTGCAAGATTGGGATAAAAGATTTCCGGGCCGGATTGAAACCATGTTTCAAGCCATGCAGAACATAGTGCCATCACATATGATTGATAAAACCTTATTTGATTTTGCCGCTGTGAGTCATCTGCAGCCCATCGCAGACGGTGACACCGCCTTTGATAAAATTGCCGTACCAACAGTGCCGGTTGGCTATATCGCAGAAGAGGATGACAATACCGAACAGCCAAACGCACAACAAGGGACGCCTTATCTACAGACATTAGAGTTGGTGTAAGGGGCTGATACTACTACAACAGTGATTGGTACGACACCAGTTAGCCAGCTCTAAAACGCCAAGCTCATCGAACGATCATGTGCTTGGCGTTTATGGGACTCGCAATAACATAATTTTTGAATAATTTTTGCGGTATTATTTTTATCTAAAGTTCAAACGAATCGATGAAGCCCGCACAATTTACTTGAGCGAATTGAGTAAGTCGCCCAGTCGTTAGCTAAAAATTGTTTTAAACCAGTGCCAAATTCCAAGTGAAAATCCATCGAAGATATCGATACCCAATGCAGATTTAACCAAATAGAGCACCAGTAAACCCAATACGGTCGACAGCACCAACAGCACAGAAATAATCAGCGCTAGCATCAATCTTGATAATTGCTGACGAGCACGTTGTCCATCCCGTAAGTTCCTCCCTGCAACCAGCACGTAATAATAACGCCAACCAAAGAGTCGCAGTGTGCCACGAAAATCCAGCTGATGTTTGCCCCACTGTCTGGCACCAAGCGCAACCCGCAAATGGGCTAACTGCTGCTCGGAGAAACTGCCGGCGACGTCGGCTGGCATTCGAGCTAACAATTTTTGCAAGCCGGGGTCTTGTCGAAGCTGAGTCGCCGTCTTATCGAACGCTATCTTGGCTGATGATTCTGGCATCAATGTTATCGGTTTTGACAGAAGTCGCGTTGCACACGCTGTTGCGCCAAAGCGGAGTATTGCTTTGTCCGCGCTTGTAGATAAATACAAGCTAACCGCTGCATCTGGTATTGATTGACCAGTTGCAGTACCGGCTGGTACAACCTCGGGCTTGCATCAATGCTACGCGCCAATACACGATAGCCGAGCGCTTTTTGGGTAGCTGTGAGATGTGGCCACTGGGAGTAAACGACGGCCAGCGTGCGTTGCAATACTTGTGGCAGATAAGGGCCGTATTGATCGGCTAAAGCAAGTTGTTCAAACGCCTCAGTCAGACGAAACTGCACCGTATTGAGGTACCAAGCATAGTCTGCATAAGCGATCGGCCAATGGGGGCGCAATTGAATGGCTTGGATGTAATAACTTTCTACCACCGCCATTTGTGAAGCTGGACGAAAACCTTTATACCAGCCCCACTCGAGCACTTTGGCCATACTCAACAAATAGTGCGGGTGATTAGGTTCATGCGCCAAACTCACATCCATTAACTGCACGGCTTGCTGGTAGCGATCGATCGTCAGTTGGTCGTTATTTTTATCCCACTCATTCAGTAGAAACTGCACTCGGAAGAAATTGGCACTGGCGATTCCGGCATGCCACACCGGCACAAACAAGCAAAGGGTCACTGCAGCAAACAGCAGCGCCACTAGCCGACGTTTAACTAAACTTGCGTTTGTCGGCAACGATTGTTGGTACACTGCATCTGTCATTGGTTACGCCCCTTGTTGGCGCCGAACGATGGTCGGTGGTTTATGGTCATCGGGCAGTCTCAAAATGTCGTTGCCCGGTAAAATCGAGCGCGGCGGTAATAATTTTCGGATTCTCTTGCACCAAACTAAAAGCATAAGCTTCGTCAGTGAGACGGCTAACTTCAGCACGCGCAGCAGAGAGCCTAGGAGGCCTGCGTAATACACTATGACTATCCGTCGCCATCACGCTAAACAACCGCTGTTGCAGCAGTAGGCGTGCACAATCCTGATGCCGAGAGCCAAGATCACCCAACAACGACGACGCCGTAAGTTGAAATAAGCAACCGGCCCGGATCAACGGTGCCAGAATTTTCGGGTCGTTTTGGACGTCTCGATTGCGCTCTGGATGAGCAATCATTGGGATGATCCCGCGTTGCAACAACCATTTCACCAGCTTGTCACTGCCTGGCGGAATATGGCTGTGCGGGAACTCGAGTAATAATACTTGCTGCTGTTGCCAGTGCCCTAAAATAGGCAATTGCCCCTGTTCAAAAGCGGGCATTAAATCGGCGGTGACTCGAATTTCAGCGGCAGCAGCAATCGCTATATCAATCTGCTGCTCGCTCAGCGCTTGTCGAAGCTGCATTAATGCGTGATTGATGGTTGCTCGTGTATTGTCAAAATAACCTGGATTGATATGCGGGGTCGCCACCATCTGCGTAATACCATCAGCTACCGCAAGGCGCAATAGCGCCAATGATTCGGTTAAATCATTGGCGCCATCGTCAATGCCCGGCAAGATATGGCAATGCAGATCAATCATGATGTTTCAGATTTCTCGGCATAATATTGGTAATAACCGTAAGAGCCGTAATATTTTTCAGCTTTTTTCAGGTCGAGATCATTCAGCACCACCCCAAAAACTTTGGCATGCGCATGTACTAATTTTGATAACGAGTGTTGAATTAAACCGGAGCGTGTTTGATCCGCTTTGACCACCATCAACACCGCGTCGGCAAAACGTGAAATGATCAGGGCATCACTCACCGCATGGACTGGCGGTGTATCAATCACAATTTTTTGATAACGTGTTTTAAGCTGCAACAACAACGCTTCAAAGCGTGGATGTGACAACAGCTCCAGTGGGTTGAGCGGAATAGTGCCGGCCGTCAGAATATCAATGCCTGTTGCTTCATCATGCACGATACATTCTTCCAGACTTTCAGTTTCTGACAAGTAGTTCGACAGACCGGGTTGAAATGCTGGCAAGCCAAATCGCTTAGCGATGGTCGGTTTGCGCATATCGGCATCGATTAACAGGATTTTTTCTAACTGCCCAAAAGCAAAGGCAATATTACTAGAAACAGTAGACTTCCCTTCCTCCGGGATTGACGAGGTCACTTCAATCACCTGCAGCGGCTTGTCTAATGCCAACAGTGAAATACTGGTTCGAATACTACGAATCGACTCGCTGAATTGCCGTTGTTCAGCATTAAAAAACATCGTATTAATATCTTTGAGCGGCATTTTTCCAGGCACTTTCGGCACCACGCCAAGGGCGCGTTGTTGTAGTACTTGTTCGACATCAGTGGTCGTTTTAATGGTGTCATTCAACGATTCCATCACAAACGCCACAATGATGCCAAAGCCAAGCGCTGCTATAAATGCAAGAATCACAATAAGTTTGCGTTTAGGCTTCATCGGCTCTGAGGCGGGCATCGCACGATCAGTAAATCGAGCAATCGCAGAGTTAAAATCGCCGGCCACTTCAGTTTCTTTTTGTCGCGCCATAAAGGTACCGAACAACTGGCGGTTAGTCTCAACTTCACGTTGTAAGCGCTGATATTCAGTCTCTTTTCCACTCAGATCCTGATACTGCAACTTAGCCCGCTCCATTTCCGTCTCTAACGATTGCAGGTTCTCTGACGCAGTTTGTGCTTCATTTTCGATGCCAGAGATTAACTTGCGGATCTGATCACGTAAATTATCTTGCACCGTGGTCAGCTCAGATTTCGCCGCTAATAATTTGGGATGTTTGGGTCCATAAATTTTGCTGAGTTCTGACACCTTCCGCTCAGCAGAAATGACTTCCTTCTTCACGTTTTGAACCCCTGGGTGGGCGGTGATTTCTGGGAGCGATTCAAGCCGGTCAATTTTGTCGGTACCGTATTGTGAAATAACTCGAATAAAACCATCGACTTGCGCTTTTTTCGCTCGCGACTGAGTAATTTCAACGCCGAGGCGTTCTAGCTCCTGACTGCCAAGGCTGCGAACACCGGCTACATCAATTAGCCCTTCCCGAACCCGAAATTGTTGCAACGCGAGTTCAGATTCATCAAGCCGAAGGCGAAGTTCACCTAAGCGCCCACCCAACCAAGCATTTGCTTTTTGAGTAATGCCCATTTTAGCTTCGAGCTGACTCTCGATGTAGGCATCACCCACGGCATTGGCGACAGCCGCCGCGAGTTTGGCATCATGCGATTCAAAGGTGATATTTACCAACTGCGTTTTACGGACCGGGTCAATACTGAGTTTGGCGACAAACTTTTCCACCAATTTTTCTTTAATCCGTGCCGCCTTGTCTTCTTCTGACATAACATCTGCAACATCATCCGGCAGGAAAGGTAGTTGCTTTTTTAAGTCGCTCATCAACGAAGGGTCGCTGATAAAGTCACTATGTTTGCCCAGTTGTAAACGGTCGATCACGGTTTCGGCAATACTACGAGATTTGAGGATCTCAAACTGTGTTAGATAATATTCCTGCTGTGCCGAATTCATGCCGTACACTTCTTCGATTTTGACGGCTTTGGCTTGTTGCGCCTCAATCAACAATGTTGCTCTTGAGCTAAAAACCGGCTTGAGGTTTAAAACAATAAACACGGTCAGCGCAGAGACCAGAATAGCCAACAGCAAAATGCGCCATTTTGCTCGATTGATCACAGAGAAATACTTTCTCAAATCAATAACTTCTTCATTCACCTGACCGGCGCCTTGTGGTTCAACAGCTAAAGACATTAGAAAAATCTCTGTTCTATGGTAATGGTATCGCCGGCACTGATCCGACTCGCTAACGAGCCGTTCAGCGTATTACTTTTATCACCTTCACGGGAAATAAAAATTTTATCCCGCGACGCGCGCTCGGTCATTCCACCAGCCAGTGCAATCGCCTGATTCACCGTCATGCCAGGCTGATACGGATAACCTCCTGGTTTCTTCACTTCACCATGAATGTAAAAGGGTCGGTATTGCACAATACCGACAAATACATTTGGCTCGACGAAATAATCGCCTTTGAGCCCCTGATAGACATGTTGTTCGACTTGTTTGATGGTCATGCCAGTGACTTTAATAGTACCCAAAAATGGATAGTTAACATTGCCACTGTCTGTCAGCTGCGTTTCCAGTTTGAGTTCATCTTCACCAAATACTTGGATCACAATGACATCGCCGGGTCCAAGCGTGTAACTGTCGACTTCCTGCGCCAATGCGCAGCAAGTCCCAAACCAAAACAACAATATCGTCAGCAGGTACTTCATTGTTTATCCTCAGAGCGTAAATTCGGCATTTAAACCAATGACTGCCCGGTCGAATTCAATCACACCTAAAGTAGATGTCCGGTCTTCAATATTGGCAAAGGCTTTAATTTTTACCCAACGTAACAGTTGTTTATTAAGCTCAAGTGTAATCACTTTGCCGGTATCTTTACGATCGGACAAATTGTATTTGTTGGTCTGATATTCATAGGCAATTTTAGTGTCCCACGTCTCACTCCACTGGTGGTTCCAACCCAGGCCATAGGTAGTTTCAATAATGTAGTCGCCTAACACATTAACGGCATCAACATCTTTCGCGCGACGACCGGTCGCAATGTCAAAACCTGAATAGGTCAGTGGTTGCCAAACTAAAATGGCTTCCCAGGCAAAACCGCTAAAATCTTCCCGCTGCGCGCGGTCAAAGTTTTTATCCTGATAACCTAATTTCAGTTCACCAGAGGTGATGCTGCTAATTTCCCACTCAACACCAACCCGGTAATTATTGTCAGTGTTATTCCGATCACCACTTAAATCGAGCACTTTAAAGTCAATTTCTGCGGTGTTTGCCGATGCCACCAGTTTAACAGAGCCATTGGTCTGATATAAAAACGCACCGCCGAACAAAGTAGAATCGTAATCACGATACTGCGTCACATCACGAAAGTTATCGTACTTTTTATTAAAATACTTTGAATTTAAACGAATTTTTCCAGTAGAACTCTGCGCGCCGTAAAGATATTCACCTTCCAACAATTGGCTATTAAATTTGGTCACATCATCCAATAACAATCCGCGGCCTTCCGACACACCGGTGCCTCGGTCTTCATGTAACCAGCTCGCATTGGCTTTTACTTTAAAATTATGCTGGCTCGCCGGCGAAATTTTAGCTTCAGCGTCAAGATAACCATCAGTAAAATTATCCGCGTCACTGCTGAAATAGCGGGCGTTATTTAACGCCGCAGTGAAGGTATAGCTATCGGCTCCATCCACCAACATCGCTTTTAAAGCGGGTGCAATAGAGTTCACCCAGCTATCAATTTCATTGCTGCTTGAGCGAACCACATTGTCGTCATGTTTCAAACCGACTTGTACACTCGGGATTAAATCAATCCCAGAGGCGGTTTTAATGACGCCAGAAGCCGGTGCAGCTGATTGTGCTATTGCCGGTGCAATACTAGTGAGCAATGCTGTGCTGATGATCACGCCTGATGCAAACTTCATAGATATCCCTTTATGTTCAGTACACATTTTTCCCACCAAAGCCCTTAAATAATGTTTTAAAAATAATTTTGATGTCCCACCACAACGACCAATTGCGAATGTAGTGCAAATCAAATTCGACCCGTTTTTCCATTTTATCGAGAGTGTCGGTCTCCCCTCGCCAGCCGTTAATTTGCGCCCAACCGGTAATACCCGGTTTGACCTTATGGCGCAGCATATAAAATGCTACTCGGTTGCGATAATGTTCATTGTGCGCAACCGCATGCGGGCGTGGACCAACGACCGACATTTCACCACGTAACACATTTAAAAATTGCGGCAATTCATCCAATGACGTGCGTCGCAAAAAAGCGCCTAACGGTGTTATTCTTTCATCACCTTTGGTTGCTTGGACTACATTATCAGAATTTTCAAGCACTTTCATGCTGCGAAATTTGTAAACGCCAATTTGTTTACCATCTAAGCCGTAACGATTTTGTTTAAAAATGACCGGCCCTTTTGATGTCAACAGCACCGCAATCGCTATTAACAATAACAGGGGCGAAATAACAACTAATGCGATGGCACTAAATACCAGATCAAAGGTCCGTTTTAGGTAATTCTGAACGCCATAATGCGGTGATTCGAACACACTGATTGAATCAATATTGCCAACATTGCTCAACCGGCCATGCATCATGTTAATAATCAGTAATTCTGGGACCAAATACACATTCAAGGTCGTATCCCCCAACTGCTGCACAATTTGCTGGATACGCCGGTTGGCGCTCATCGGCAGACAAATATATAAACGGTTAATCACATCAGATTGAGCGGTGATCACCGAATCATTGACGTTGCCGAGCAGCATTGAACGGAACTCTTGTGGAAAACGCCCCGGCTCGCGGTCATCAAAAAAACCAATACATTCAAAACCAAGTTCTGGATGAGTTTTTATTTCCTGATAAAGCTCAATGCCGCGCGGCGTTAGTCCGACAATCGCTACTCGCTGTAGGTTAACACCATGTTCAAGTTGAATTTTGCGAACCGCACGATATATACCACGCCAGCCAAGCATCATCACGGCCGAGCCGACGTACCATAATCCAATCACCACCCTTGAATAGGCGGCGCCGGATTTAAACAAGAAGAGCACGCTAAGCAACAGCGCAAAGGACACCGACAGAATGATCACTACCAGCCATAGCATTTTGCCAAATTTGCCAACGCGCCAGAATCGGTAAAGATCTAAAGCTTCAGCAATATAGGAAAACACCACAATCTGGGCGAGTAGTAACAAAAGGTCATTTTTATCGAAACTCTGGCGATACAACTCATTGCTCAGAACCAGAACTAAAATCAGAATACAAAGGTCGAGCAGTCGGTGCAAAAAAGCAAAACTATTCCTGCTCACTTCAAGGGTGCTGGATTTTTTCAAACGTTATCTCTTCCATGAATAACAAAGACATATACTAGACTTATTGTCACGGCGTAATATTACCTGCTGTTGACGAATGTTACCAGCACATATCTCACCATAAATTACCCGTGATAGCGAGATGTCATCACTTTGCTGTAGGATAAAACTGATAATCGCAGCCTGATCAGGCGATTTTAATTCGGTGTCGGTAATCGTGGTTCTGTTGTCTAAAATGGAGTTTCGCACTTGTTGTTTAATTCGCAGTTTGTTAAGCATTGGCGCCTGGTTATCCTGTTGCAACTAGCAGGATTCATTCTGGCTGCGTGCACCACGCCGGCAGCTTTAACCACCGTTTCAGCCCATAACGAAGCAACGCATAGCCTTGCCTTCGTCGAATCTGTGCTTAATACAGTCGTGGCGGAAACTTCAGGTCTCGTATGTCTTAACGATGGTAGTTTTTTAACAATCAATGACTCTGGACACAGCGCGACCGTCTATCGCCTCAGCAGCGCTGGCGACATTTTAGATCAATTTAGCATCGACGCCGCCAACCAGGATTGGGAAGCAATGACCGTGCATCAAGGCAAGTTATGGCTTGGCGATATTGGCAATAATAGCGGTGCCCGCCAAGGTGGTGATTTGTATCAGGTCGCGATCAAGCTCGACAGTCAGCATATAAATCACGCGCAAAAAACGAGTTACGTCTACCCTGACTTGCCGCTATTGCCACTACAAACTTATCAGCATGATTTTGATGCAGAAGCATTAGTCAGTGCCAACCAGCAACTGTTGCTGTTTAACAAAGCGTGGCAAAGTGAGCACAGCAGCGTTTATCGGCTGATAACAAAAGACGCAGTGACCAGTGCACACAAAATTGCCGATATCCATGGCCTTCCCGGCGTTATTACCGACGCTGCGTTTAGCCAGGAACAACAACTATTTGTGATCACCGGTTATGCACGGCCGCGGCAGAATTTATTAAACATGGCCTTATACGATAATTATCAACCTTTCTTGGCCGTTCTCGACCTTGATTTTAAGCTCCAAGCGATAGTACCGGTGTCGCAAGGCGGCCAACTCGAGGGCATTTGTATCGATCAACAGCATCAGATTTGGCTCAGTCAAGAACAGTCAAAGCGTCATGCTGCACTCTTGTGGCGTTGGGGCAGTATTCAACAACTAAATCAGCAAAAGATCACTGAATCTTTACAAATTAAATGATGCTTTTTAGCGATTAGCTGATTACTATAAGACCTCGGTTCGGGTCAAACTCATGTAAATAGGTGACAGGACGTCATATTCGTCAGTTTTGTTTACAGCCCGGAAACGGCACTAAGTATCGCCACATACAAATCAATGCCTTACATGCTTTGGCATATTTATTGCCTAATTTAAGTTAGTGAAGTTTCAGATGCCAAGGGAGTGTCGATGTTGAATAAAAGTTTGTTAAAATCAGTGGTATTGATGGCTGGTTTAATGTCAGTCCAAGCAAATGCTTCTTTAATCACGAATGGTAGCTTCGAACAAGCAGCAGCAGGTTCCTCTTTAACCTTTAGTGGTGATCAAATCGCTCGCGCATTCGGCGACTTAGCCGGTTTAGGCGAAGGTTTCAGTTGGGGTGTGTTCTCTGGTTTGCCAGGCTGGTCACACATTGCCGGTTATGGCCCTGGTATTGAAGTGCAAGCCAGCGGCACGCTGTCTTCTGCCGGCGGCACTATTAATAACAAGGCGGTTGATGGCAACCACTATCTGGAAATGGATACCCATTTCAACTACAAAACGCCGGGTAATAGCAACACCGGTATTTTCCAGTTACTGACGGGTTTAAATGTAGGTCAAACCTACGAATTATCGTTTTGGTATCGCGCTCGCGATACAGCAAGCGACAATAACGGTCTAAATGTCTACTGGAAAGCCAACGGTTCTGTTATCAACAAAACGAACGCTGACTATACATACGACTACAGCGCTGCTCAAAACAACAACGCCAACTGGGTGAATTACAAAGAAAAAGTAATCGCTACTTCAACAGAGATGTTGATTGGTTTTGGTGGTGCTGGTGAAAAAATCTATAACCCAACGAAGAACACCGTAGCCGGTGGGAATGGCAAAGGCGCATTACTGGACATGGTCAGTCTGGTTGCAGTACCCGCACCTGCCACTATCGCTTTGTTCGGTTTAGCTGGTTTGGCACTGCTGTCTCGTCGCCGTAAAAGCTAATTTTCTGCATTGCAGAGAAATGAAAAAGCCGTCTACTGACGGCTTTTTTTCGTTTCAACATCACCGCAATGAATGTTCAGGCCATTCACCGCTCAATAGCACCGATAGCTCGGCTGTTTTTTGCTGCATCAAGGCAATATCGGCGCGACTTTCTACATTCAACCGCACTAACGGTTCAGTATTGGAGCTACGTAAGTTAAAACGCCAGTCGTTAAATTCTAAGCTAATACCATCGGTGTGATCGACCGCGATAGCATCCGGCTGATAGCGCGCTAATATTTTTAGTAGCATTGACGCGGGCTCTGCGATGGTAAAATTAATCTCGCCAGAGGATGGGAACGCCCCAATCCGTTGTTGTACTAACTCCGATAATGGCAGCGCTTTGACACACATTAATTCAGCCACCAGCAACCACGGGATCATGCCACTGTCACAATAGGCAAAATCTCGAAAATAGTGATGTGCACTCATTTCGCCGCCATACACCGCATCTTCTAAGCGCATGCGCTCTTTAATAAAAGCATGCCCCGTCTTTGACTGCACCGCCTGCCCACCCGCCTGCTCGACTAAATCGATGGTATTCCAGGTTAAACGTGGATCGTGAATAATGCGCGCACCGGGGTTTTTCTGCAAAAACGCTTCGGCCAGTAAACCAACAATATAATAACCTTCGATAAAAATGCCCTTTTCATCAAACAAAAAGCAGCGATCAAAATCACCATCCCAAGCCACCCCAAAATCCGCTTGATGTGCCAATACGGCGGCTGCAGTATCGGCTCGATTTTCCGGCAATAATGGGTTTGGGATCCCATTTGGAAAAGTTGCATCGGGCTGATGATGCACTTTTATAAATTGAATGGGCACCTGCTTTGCCGCAAAGGCTTGTTCTAGCGCGTCAACGACATGCCCAGCAGTGCCGTTGCCCGAATTGACGACAATTTTCAGTGGCTTGCAGTTTTCAGGGTTGATGTAACCCATTAAATGCTCCGTGAACTCAGCAAGCACAGACTGCTGCCGATAACTGCCACGCGGCGCTATGGTACGAAAGTTGCCCTGTTCGGCAATGGCTTGAATGTCAAATAACCCGGTATCACCACTGATTGGCCGAGCACCTTTTTGTACCAGCTTCATCCCGTTGTAATCTAATGGATTATGACTGGCGGTTACTTCAATCCCACCACAGACACCTAAATGAAAAGTAGCAAAATACACTTCTTCGGTGCCGGTCATGCCAAGGTCAATCACATCCACCCCAGCGTCCATCAAACCGTCCGCCAGCGCTAACTTAAGCGCTGCCGATGTTTCGCGTACGTCACCACCGACCACCACCGTTTTCGCGTGCAAATATTCACCAAAAGCGCGACCAATACGGTAAGCGATATCGTTGTCGAGTTGTTCACCTAACTTGCCACGAATATCGTAGGCTTTGACACAACTGATTTTACGGAACAAATTATCTACCATCGCTTAAGCCCTACCATAACGGTCTTCGAACCGAACAATATCATCTTCACCTAAATAGGAGCCAGACTGCACTTCAATCAGTTCTAGCGGCACTTTGCCTGGGTTTTCCAAGGCATGCACGGCAGTAATAGGAATATAGACCGACTGATTTTCAGTTAAATATCGGTCAACACCATCAATAGTCACTTTGGCGGTTCCCGATACCACAATCCAGTGTTCGGCGCGGTGATGGTGCATCTGTACTGACAACTTTGCACCGGGTTTAACCGTTATGCGTTTAACCTGAAAACGTTCGCCCTGATCAACTGAATCATATTTACCCCAAGGCCGGTACACTTCCCGGTGAAAGGTCACTTCTGGCCGGCCGGCGGCTTTAAGTTGATTGACGATGGCTTTGACGTCTTGCGCCTGATCTTTATGCGCCACCAGCACCGCATCTTTGGTGCTGATGATCACCAAATCAGAGACACCGACTGTGGCAATCAATTGCTGCTCAGAACGGACAAAACAATTCTGGCTATTTTCAGTCAAGACATCACCTTGCAATACGTTGCCGTTTTGATCTTTATCAGCCACTTGCCACAAGGCGGCAAAACCACCCACATCATTCCAGCCCGCATCCAATGGCACCACCACCACCGCATCCGAACCGATGGCGGTTAATGGCTCCATAATGGCGTAATCAATTGAATCATCCGGACAGGCAATAAAAGCGGCTTTATTAATACGGATAAAATCCATGTCTGGCGTTTGCTCGGTAAGCGCAGCCACACAGGCTTGGTAAATATCGGGGCGAAACGTCTGCAGTTGTTGTAAATAGGCGGAGGCCTTAAACATAAACATACCGCTGTTCCAGTAATATTCACCGGTTTGCAAATATTGCTCAGCGGTAGCGGCATTTGGCTTTTCTACAAAGGATTTTACAAAATACGCGTCGCTGGCAACGCCGCCGCGGCGAATATAACCATAACCGGTTTCAGCATGGGTCGGCACAATGCCAAAGGTGACCAGTTTGCCACTATTGGCAAATTGCGCAGCTTGCTGCACTGCCACTTGAAAAGCGTCGGTATCGGCAATGATATGATCAGCCGCCAGCACCAGCAATATCGGGTCGTCACCTAACTGCACCGCTTTAAGCGCCGCCAAGGCAATGGCCGGCGCGGTATTGCGGCCAACCGGCTCGAGTAAAATTGCAGCGTCATAAATATTCAACTGCCGTAACTGTTCGGCCGCGATAAAACGATGATCTTCATTACAAATGAGTAACGGCGCGCTATGCGCGATACCGGCTAAACGCAACAGGGTTTGCTGCAACATCGAGTGGGCGCCGGTAAGCGCCAGAAATTGTTTTGGATAATTGCCGCGTGACAGCGGCCACAAACGCGTCCCTGAACCACCAGCCATAATTACGGGCATAAACATTATTAAAGTCCTGTTTAATCAATTGTTCCAAGACGTTAGTCTGACCAAGCGACCGTGGCATGTCAACAACAAAGCCAGTACTAGGCACTGTGACAACTATCCAAACAAAACCGCCATAACATCGGCCGCATAGCCACGTCATTCGTGTAATAGAGCATCCAACGCCTCAACGCTGCCGGGTCGGTAAAAACAGCAATTTCCACAAACAATACCAAACAAATACCGCCAGCAGCCAGCCGGTCATCGACATCTGAAAATCTGACCAGGTGGCGCTTCGAAACGGCAGCAACGACTGCACCGATTCGTCCAGCGCATAAAGTAACGCTACCAACACAAAAAAGCTCTGCTGCATACGCCGGTTTTTGCGATACAAACGCACCATCCAGCCGATACAAAGCGGTAATAAAAGACCAAGGGTAAAATGCATCGGCTTATCACTGCCAATCCACGCTTCTATTTGAAGCAGCAGCGGTGCGCCTGCCAGCAGGTACTTCGCCCCCCACAGCCCCAACATCAAACAAAGTGCGATAAAGACCGATAGATCAACCAGCCAACGGCCGTGATTAATCCATTGTTTTTTTCGATGATCTGCCAAGTGCCTTCCTTTTAAATAATCAACCATTTAATCCTTCGCCACGCCTGCTGCACAAAAAGGTAACCGCCGTACTAACACCACCAGCCATACACCTAACACCACTTCACCCGCCAACACGCCCCACAAACTTGCAATAGGCCCGCCTAACCACCAGCACAACAGCACCAACGGCACTGTGAACAGCGCTGAGGCGTAAGTGGCGCGCGCCAGCGGTGAAAATTGGTCAGCGGCCTGTAACAGCGCGGTAGCGGGTGAACGTAATGCCCGTAGCAGTGCAATCAAGCTCCACAACAGCATTGCATTGATGAATAACATCCGACTACTGACATCAGGCCACAGCCACTGTGGCAGCCAGCGGTCAACGACCACTAGCACGACCACATTGGCAACAAAGGCCCAGATAGCCACCCACTGCAACTGCTTGCTGAGTTGACGGACAAGCTCAAATTGCTCGCTCGACAAGGCTTTAACCAGCAATGGTCGTTCACTTTGCTGCAAACTGCCAAACACCACGGCTAACGGCCGAAAAAATAACATCGCCGCAGCAATGGGCGCAAAAGCGGCGCCGCCCGAGAGCAACACCAACACATAACTATGAAAATTGGCGGTAGCTTCTACCGTCAACACGCCAAATAGCGCAGGCTTGCCTTGTCGCGAAAAACCACTTTTTGTGGCCCGCCAATCGGTGCTGGCGCGCAGCACATTCAGCATCCCGCGGATAAATGGCTGGAGCGCCACCATCGCCGAGAGCAGCAGCAACAGCGCGATCACTGGCAGACTTAACCAGTTACTACCCCAAACCACCAGCACTGAGACCATAAGGACGCCGCTAAACAGGAAGTCCGAACGTACCAGCAGGCTCACTTGACGGTTTTGCCATTCGCAGCGGCAATACCAACGTAATAATTGCAGCCAGCCCGCCAGCGCCATGCTGCAGCTTAACCAGATATCGGCGCTGACAAACCATAAATACGCACCTTGCACCAAGGCAATGACACTTGCGATAGTAAGCGCCAGCACTAAAAAACCTTTGATAGCGCCGAAGTTGCCATCCGGGCGCGATGCGAAAGCTTGCCCGCCTGAGCGACGCTGGTCGTTGCCTGATAACGCGCTTGCAGTGCCGCTATTCATTAAAATCAATAACGGTGACGCCACTAACGCATTGATCAACGCCATCCCCAAGGCTTGCAGCACCAGCACAAAAGTAAAGCTGCCGTAATCAGCTGGCGACGCTTCTTGTAATAATAAATACGCCACTAAAAATGACGCCAACGCCAATAAAACATTGGCTGCAAGCTGCTGATATTTCATCAACGGCGCTTTTATCAATGGCAGTTTTATCAATGACAGTTTCATGAATGGCAGTTTCATCAGCAGCACTTGCATCGAACCAGCGCTCGCTGATGGTGACGGCTGTTGTAGTTGCGTAGTGCTGTGCCATTGCGAAGCCATGCGCTGTTTGGTAGCCCTACGCAGTTTTGGAGCAACGTGCGACTGCCAAGCCATGTCAACAAAGCGGCAGTGTTAACCACGTAACACCTCGGCATGTTGTAAAAACCATTGATACGTGTCCGCTAACCCTGCCGGTAAAGAGATGCTCGACTGCCAGCCGAGCTGGTGTAACTTACTAACATCTAATAATTTTTGCGGTGTACCTTCGGGTTTTGTCACATCAAACTGCAACACACCGCGATACCCAACCACTTTGGCGATGTCACAAGCGAGCTGGGCAATAGTGACATCGGTGCCACTACCAATATTCAGGTGGCGTTGTTGGTTTTGCGTCAACTGCTGATAAGTATGTGAACTTAGCTGCATTACGTGCCAAGTCGCGGCCGCTAAATCATCGACATGCAAAAATTCACGGCGCGCTTGGCCACTGCCCCAAATGTCGACCGTTGGCGCTTGCGCCCTTGCTGCCTGATGCAACCGTCGCAGTAAGCCTGGGATCACATGACTATGCTCTGGGTGAAAATTATCCCAAGGGCCGTATAAATTGGTTGGCATCACCGCACGAAAATCGCAGCCATACTGACGATAGTAACTTTCACACAATTTTAAACCGGCAATTTTGGCAATTGCATACGGCTCGTTGCTTGGCTCCAACGCACCGGTTAATAACGCACTTTCGGACATTGGCTGTGACGCGAATTTTGGATAAATACAACTTGAACCCAACATCATCAGTTGCTGCACGCCCTGTTGCCAAGCGCTATGCACCAAATTAGCTTCAATTAACAAGTTCTGATAAATAAATTCTGCAGGTAACTGCTGATTGGCAACAATGCCCCCCACTTTCGCAGCAGCAACAATCACCCAATCGGGTCGCTGTTGCGCGAAAAACTGCTCGACTTCGGCTTGCCTTGTTAAATCCAGTTCGGCTTTACTGCGAACCAATAGCTCAATACCGGGTTGGCTGGCCAACAACCGCTGCAATGCCCGGCCGACCATGCCCTGATGCCCAGCCAGAAAAACCCGTTTTGGTGATGCCTCGGCAGTAGTTGTTTGCATCGTTGAGTAAGTAGTTGAGTAAGTCGTTGAGTAAGTAGTTGGCTTAGTAGTTGTCATTGCTATAACCATGCTGCTGTAATAACAGCTGTTTTTTTGCCTGATGCCAATCGGCCTGCATCATCTGTTGACACAACATGGCAAAACTACAGCTCGGTTTCCAGCCCAGCAGGCGCTGCGCTTTACTGGCATCACCTTGTAATGAATCGACCTCGGCCGGGCGAAAATAGCGCGGATCAACCCGAACTATTACATCACCTAAGCGTAAGTCCGGTGTTTTTGCCGAGTCGACCGCCACCACCGTGGCTATTTCATCGACGCCGGTACCGGAAAATTGCAATAAAATACCTAATTCAGCCGCCGCTTGTAGCACAAACTCTCGCACTGAATGCTGCTCACCGGTGGCAATGACATAGTCTTCAGCGGTTTGTTGTTGAAGCATCGCCCAAACCATTTCCATGTAATCGCGCGCATGACCCCAATCTCGCTTGGCATCTAGATTACCCAAATACAAACAAGTTTGCGCTTTGGTCGCGATGGCCGCCAAAGCGCGGGTAATTTTGCGGGTGACAAAAGTCTCACCGCGGCGCGGCGATTCATGATTAAACAAAATGCCGTTACAGGCATACATGCCATAAGACTCACGGTAATTAACGGTGATCCAATAGGCATATAGTTTTGCCACCGCATAAGGCGAGCGTGGATAAAATGGCGTCGCTTCGGTTTGCACTTGCTGTTGCACCAACCCATATAACTCCGACGTCGACGCCTGAAAAAACTTGCAGTGTCCGGCAAGTCCTGCCTGGCGAATGGCTTCTAATAACCGCAAAGTGCCTAAAGCATCGACATCAGCGGTGTATTCCGGCGCCTCAAACGACACCGCGACATGGCTTTGTGCGGCCAGGTTATACACTTCGTCAGGTCGAATTTTTGCCACTAAAGCCGCCAGGCTGCTACCGTCCGTCATGTCACCATAATGCAAAAACAATTGCGGTGACTGATCATGTGGATCTTGATAAATATGATCAATCCGCGCGGTATTTAACGACGATGAACGACGTTTAATGCCATGCACAATATAATTTTTTGCCAGCAGTATTTCAGCCAGATAAGACCCATCCTGACCGGTGATCCCGGTAATTAACGCGACCTTTTGTTGCATGTGTGCCATTGCCTTTGGTTAATGTTTATTTGTCGGACAGCGCTTTTATCATACTGCCGAAGTACTGCACGCCAAAGCGCAGCATAAATCTGGGGTTATGTTTCAGATAACGTCCTGACAAACGCCGGGGTTCGCTTAACAGCCGAAACAGCCACTCCAGCCCTAACGCCTGCATTAAACGCGGTGCATGCGCCTTACGCCCAGCAATAAAATCAAAAGCGGCGCCAACGCCCAGCATCACCGCGGGTAATTGCGATTGATGCGCCGCCATCCAATATTCTTGTTTTGGACAACCAAGCCCAACCAGCAGAATATCAACTTGTGTATCAATAATTTTTGCCACCTGCGCCTGATCTTCGCTGTCAGTGAGTGGCCGAAAGGGTGGCGCGTAGGCATAGACGATGTTCAATGCTGGAAACTTCTGGCGCAACACCAGTTTTAATTGATCCAGCAATGCTTGGTCTTGACCGCCGTAGATCCCCAGCCGCAACCCCGCGGCTTGCATGTGTTTGGCTAGTTCAAGGACTAAATCCAAACCTCGCACTTGCTGCGCGTGGTTGGCACCTAATAAACGCTGTGCCCAAAACACCGGCCGACCGTCGGCAAGCACCAGCCACGCCTGCTGCAATACCTTGGCAAACGCCACATCGTCAATGGCCTCCATGCACATATGCACATTGGCCAGACAAACATAACCGCCTTGCTGGTGTTGCACCCGCTGCAAAATAGCCTCGACTGCTTGCTGGCGCGAGCGAATATGTACCAAGCTACCGACTACATCCATCACGTCAATCACCTCAATCGGCGCTGAATTTTCGTTAACCACCAACTACAGTTCCTTGTTCCGCCAGCACTTGTTGATAACAGGCCAATAACGCCTGCTGATTTTGCTGCGGTAGATAATAATCCTGATACCGTTGCCGCGCTTGGTGCGACATCTGCTGCCACATCACCATATCGCCAAGTAAGTGCTTGAGTTTATCTAAAAAATCACGCTCATCGGCACGACGAAACACCAAACCGGCGCCAACTGGCGTGCTATTTGTGATTTCGGCAGTTGCTTCGTAAGTGGTATTGCTGCTCGCTACAGGAATCGCTACGGGAGTCGCTACGGCTGTCACTAGGCTAGTCGCATCAATTGCGGCATCGGTCATGTTATCGGTCATGTTATGGGTCATGTTATCGGTCGTAGCGCAAGGTTTGTCGCAGCTAAGTGCCGTGTTCGGCAGCACCAATTCAGGTAAAGCACCAACGTCACTCACCAGACAAGGTGTGCCCTTTGAAAAAGCCTCAATCACCACATTGCCAAAAGTCTCCGCCACCAACGAAGGTACAATTAATAACCGAGCCTGTTGATAAAAGTCGGCCAATGCCGCATGCGGCTGCTCGCCAAAAAATCGCAGCCACTGATTTGGCCGATAAGCCGGACATTGCTGCGCTTGTTGCTCTGTGACGCCAACCACCCATAACGGGAATTGCACCTGCTGCCAAGCACCAAGTAAAAATTCTAACCCTTTGGCAGCGTCGGCGCGACCGACAAACAATGCATAGTCGCCGGTTTTAAATGCCGTGCTGTCGTTATGCGTTGCATTGCTTACTGGCATGGCCACCGAATGCGGTTTTAGCTGCAACATTGCAGCTGGGAAATTTGCTTGTAATAAGGCCATTTTGACAAAGTTGGACGGGCAAATTAACCGCGCGCAGTCGCGATAACTACCAAGCCATCGCTGCAGTTGAATATGCAGCACCATTAACGCCGTGGCAACCCTGGACTTGCGATACAACGCTTGCCCCACATAACGCCAAGGGCTGACATTCACCTCGGCCAAACTTTGAATACAACCACTGGGTTGGCACCAACGAAAATTATGCACCGTGAGTAATAGCGGCACTTTTAAACGTTTCGCGGTATGAATAATGGCGGGTGATAACAGCGGAAACACATTGTGCAGATGGATCACATCCACCGGTTGCGCCGCCAGCCGGGCAGCGAGTTGCTGCTGCGCTTTGGAATTCCACAACAGACGCCACGCCAGCTGTAATTTTTTAACTAAGGTTAAATTTTCGGGCAATAAAGCGCTCTCAACATACCAAGTATAAAGCTCAACCCCCGCTTGTTGCAGCAGCGCCGCTTCATGCTGCACGACCACATCTTCACCACCACGCTGCTGATAAAAATTATGAATTTGCAGCACCCGCAGCGGCCGATGTTGATACGTCGCCAAACTTTCTATTGCCATAGCGCTGGGTTGTTTCATCATTCGGCCTGCAAAACTTGACATACACCCGCCGTAAAAGCACTGACCATCGCTGGCAAACTATAAAGCTCTGCGCTTTGTTTTGCACCAAGTGCCAACGCTTGGCGCAAAGCCGGCGCTTGTGCCAGTTCCACTACCGCCGCCACCAGCTCATCGTCGGCCACCTGCAAGCCATTGCTGCCATGCTGTAAATAACTAAGCTCTGGGCTATGGCGAGCAAAATGGGTGGTGATCACCGGTAAACCTGCGGCAAAAGCATCGAGTACCGCCAGCCCCAATAACCCCGGATGTAACACCAGATCGGCCTTGGCATACGCAGCCGCTTTTTCATCAGCAAAACAGGCGCCACGATAATCCAACCACGACGAGCGCGACGGGGTCGCACGTTGAGCCGCTTGCTCGGCCAGTAACAAATGCCGATCCGGTCCATCACCCAGCACAATCAGTTGTTTCAGCACATTTTTTTCAGCAAGAACACGGGCTGTTGCTAACAACAACGGAATTTTTTTGTCTGGATATAACGCCCCACAAAACAACAGCGTTAAACCAGCACTGGCTGCCGGCGTGGTCATGGCTACCATTGGCGCGTGCTGGCGTGGCGCTTGCTGGCGAAACAGTTGTACTTTGGCGGCAAAAGCAGCGGTATCGATGCTGTTGTTCAAGACAGTGATCCGATCCGCCGCAACCCCTTGCGCGCGGGCGTAGCGCGCCACATCTTCGGTATAGGCAAAAAAACCGTCAGGCCGGCGCAGCAGCCATTTTTTATACCTTTCTTTGATGGCCGACCACAGCCCTGAAGGCGCCTGGTGATTAAAACCATGCCCCCAGAACACCAGTTTTGGGGATGGCGAATACAGCCGTTGCAGTAACAACCAGTAATTAAGCAGATGACGGTTGGCTTGCTCGACGATCACCAGATCAAATTGTTGGGTCGCTGGCACATGCTGCCACACCAACGGGCCCCACTGGCGCAGTGTCACCAGCTGCGCATATGCACCCGGCGGCTCGGTGATATTGTCTGCTTTACTGCGATCTTGCTGATTGGGCAAACTAAAACACAAGGTCAGCTCAATCCCCTTTGCAGCCAAGGCGGTGGCCAACTGCTGATAAAAAGCCAGCCGGTATTGCTTGAGTACCTGCTGCACTATTAATAAACGGCGTGGTAATAACCGTCGTGGTAATAAACGCCTTGGTAATAAACGTCGTGTGACTAGCCGCCCTGTTAATGGCAGTTCTGTTGGAACCGGTTCTGGCGGTGGCGAAGCTTGCGTTGGCTCGTTGGGCCCGCTCGTTGCGCTGGGTAGATGCAGGTTGATGCCGACCATACTTTTTATGCAGGCCATAGTTTTCATGCAAACCATAGCTTTCATGCCGCTAACCTTTGTTGACGCAGCCACAGCCACAGCGCTGGACAGAGCTGCCGACCCCAAGCTTTGAGCCACAACAGTGGCCATACCCAGCCGCCATGACAACGCACAAAAAAACGCCATTCATGAGCCGGTGGCATCACATTGGGGCGATTGAGCATGGCCAGTCGTTGTTTAAATGGCAGCCGGGCATCAAACACCGAACCTACCTTGGGGTTTAGCGCGCAATCGCCATAAAATCCGGGCGCAACATACAAGGTAAAACCGGCCGCTTGCAGACGTAAACCATAATCAAAATCGCCCAGGCCATGACTAAACTCTGCAGCCAGTAACCCAACCGCCGTCACGGCCGCCTTGGGGATCAGACATAAATTACCATTGATAAAAGTGCAAGGCTGCGGTGTATGGCTAGGCTGCAGTACCGGGCCAAAGGCCAGCGGATTAAGTTTCGACCGCCGATTACGCCCGCCATAACTGGCAGTTGGCAGCTTATTTATCGCTGTTGGCGACGCCATGCTACCCACCATCGCGCCAGCAGTCGGCGTTTGCGTAAGGTAGCTTTGCAATAAACGCACAATCGCATCGGGGTATAACCACACGTCATCGTTTAGCCAAAGATAAAAATCGAATGCCTCAGGCAACGCTTGTTGCCACAACTGGCGCATGGCGCCGCACCAATATAAATCAGCATCACCCCGGCTGACATGGACAAAAGGAAAAGCTGCCGCCACGGCCGCTAAAGTACCGTCGTCGCCATTGTCGAGTAAAAATACCGTTAACTGCACCTGCTGCGCGGTTGTTGTTGCAGCAGGTTGGTTGAGGTGCTGCGAGGCTGGTTGCAGTTGCAGTTGCAGTTGCGGTTGCAGTTGCGGTTCCTGTTGCGGTTGCGGTTGCGGTTGCGGTTGCGAAAATGAGGATGACAACACCGTCGCTTGGTCGACAGGCAAATATTGCACCAAAAACTGTAATTGTGGCACTAGGCTGTGCAGGCAGCGCAAGGTTTGCTCTTTTCGATTAAAGCAGGTCATGAGCACCGCGATCCGAAGCACCGCCGTTGTCATGCGTGCTCCCCGACCCAACCGATCACTTTGGCCGGTACACCGCCTGCAATGGCGCCTGCTGGAATATCCGAGCTCACCACCGCATTGGCTGCAATCACTGCGCCTGCGCCAATCGTTACCCCTTTGAGCACCACCACATTCATGCCAAGCCACACATCATCGCCAATATGCACCGGCGCAGTTGGCCCCACAGCACCTTCAGCCCGCGCTGTTGCATCCAACGAATGATGATCCCCGTCACAAATCAGCACATTAGCGCCGCAAAGTACACGCTGGCCTAGCACAATTTCGGTCTGAGCCAGCAACGTGGTGCCGCTAAAACCACAGTGATCGCCAATTTGAATGTGGGCATGTTGACCGACCGCGAAGGCACAAGGCCCGGCTTGTAACAGAGGATTGGCCATTTTGCTGGAACGAAAAGTGTTGTGCCGACCAATGGTCATACGACCAAGTGGATGCCGCCGTAGCTGCAGTAAACCAAAATAGCGCGCACCAGAACCCACTTCAACCCGCCACCACCAACAACGCAGCGCCATCAGCGCCGCACAACAATAGCGCGACACCCGCAGCTGCGCTTGCAGCACCGCATACGGCAGCTGGTCACGAAGTCCGCTTTGGCGGGAAATGGGGGTTGTCACCCGGTTATTGTCGCGATTTACCACAGATAAGCTAGCCACATCAATTGGTTGTCGTGAATACGATACTATCGCATTAAAGCAGTGTCACTGTCACGATGAAGTACCCAGCGCGGTTAAATTAACCCAGGCTGGGCAGCATCGATGAGCTGACCGGCGCTAGTTGCCATTGTTCGCCATCACTTTAAATAAGCTGATGTTATTAAAAATCACCGGCAAAATGCCAAGCATCGTTGCCAGCAACGCCATTAACGACTGTAACGAGTCAGTCGCGGTATACGCAAGCATCCCCAGCAGCAGTAACAGACCAATAAACAGCGGAATACGGGTATATTTCCACAAACTTTCTTCAATATCGTGTAGCCATCGGCGTACCGTCGCCGGCTCTTCGGCCATCATCACATAACGGCCGAAACTGTCATTCACGATATGCCAACCCTGATCATAAAAAATGTAGCCGCGCCGAACCAGATGTTCCAGTGGCACCGAATTCCGTGGATTTGGAATATCGCCATTGAGCAGGCAAATCAACAGCACTTTTTCCTTGATGGTGCATAACTGCCATTTGGCTTCGTAGCGCGCCGCCGCCGCCGAATTAAAGAAATCGATGATTTGCTGTTTTGACCAATGTCGATTAACCGAGGCACTAATATTTAGCACCAGTTTTGCCTGTTCAGCACTGTCGTGATCATATAGGTGCTGCTCTTTGTAAACCCGGTCAAAACAAAGCCAGTGTTTGCGCAGTGTTTCACAGTATCCACCCGAAGTTTGGTCGTCGACTTTTAGCAACAACGCCAGTGAGGGGTCTTTAGCGGCACAGTGATAGGCGAGAAACTGAATGGCGATATGGCGAAGTTCCGGCCAACCACTCGCCTCATGCCATAACATATCGGCGGCTTGGCGCTGAATCTGCTGTTGCCGCTGGGTGGGAACCCAGTCGTATATTTTAATAAAACGGACAAACAGCTTCACCCAAGCTTCGCGCTCGGCCGCCGACGCCTGCTCTGCCTCCGGAAAGTTTTCATCATAAGCTTGTGGTCGGGTTAAACGATACAGCGGCGACATCTCAAGCATAAACACCAGATTATGCTGGCCGTCCTCGACTAACCTTTGCAGCTTGCTCAGCACTTCAAGTCGCAATGCTTTGCGCCAAATGAGCGGTTCAATGCCAGTCAGCAACAGGGTCGGCAGTGCTGAGGTTGGCGTAAGCGGTTGTTTTTGTGTAGGTAACGGCAAACGCAAATCGCAGACATTAACCGGTGTTAAACCAGCGATCAGACAGTGTTGCTGAACGGTTGAGGTCGCCGCCCCTTTCTTTTGCCGGTTGCTGATTAATTCCTCAGTGGCGGCAGAGGGTCGAATAAGCTGCAAAAACACCGCTTGTCCACCATTGCTCTGATGCGGATAGAGAATTTTCACTAACGCATCATAAGTTTTGTAGTTCGAGCAAGGCCGGCTATCCGGGTTGATCCGAAAGTTTTCAACGCGGTCTAACCCCATCATCCGGCGGCACAACCAAAAGCGGATCAACAGCAACAACAAAAGCAAGGCCAGCGCGATCGCCAGCCAAGTGGCAAGTTGCGATAGCATTGAAGCCGACTGGATCAGATGGCTAATCAGCTGCTCTGGCATCGCCATCGGTTGTTCGTTGCTGGGCAGTGTGCTGGAACTATCACTAAGCGTTTGGGTTTGCTGCATCACCCAAATTTCGCTAAATAACGGCAACTGGACATTCGTTAACTGCCAGGGTATCTGCCCCAAATAAGTATCACTTGGCAGCAACTTGCTAAATAACGCACGGGTGATTGGATCTAATGGCGCCGCGACCGAGTTGCCAGTGCCCTCAGCCTTATTGGGCGAAACGTTACAGTATTGCTGATAACCGGCGCCAAACAACAGTTTGGGATAACAATTCACCCGCATGCTTGCCAACAGCGCGTTTTTGTCCGCGTTTGGAAAGATGGCGGCATCAAAATATTGATTTACATGCTGCGCCAATTGCTGCTGCTTGGTTTTTGCCGTCGACTGCAGATATTGCTGATGCAGCTGTGCCTGGCGAAACAGCAAGTATTCGGATGTTTGGTTGGAAAATATCACCGATGGAATGGCGGTAAAATTAAGCAGCAACAACAGCAAGAATAATGAATAAATCCGCAGCGGCTGTTTGATTAAATGCGACGGCACCATCGTGGCCGGATAATAACGACAGACAAAAAGATAACCGGCACTAAGCGCTAACACTATCGCGAAGCTGAACCATAACCACTGCGCTGCGAAAAAAAAGCAGCCCAGTGCGAACAGCAAGTTACTTAATAGCACTCCACTCATCAACCGATACAGCTGCAGCCGGCTGCGACAAAACCAGACCACTCGCGTCAACTGCAGCTGCAATGGATTGGGTAACACCCGCCACAGCAAATACAGCAGCAATAAATAGCCAAAACTTAACGACCACGAAGAAAAGGCACTCAGTAAATTTAATAACCGGTACGGACTTTTGTCATACATCACCACCAGCGTCCAAGGCACATTTGGCGCGATGGCGGCCAAATGAAACACCGCATCTTTGCCTTTGTATTTTGTTTCAAAAGCAACCGGCTGTGTGGCGAGAGACTTAATTAAATTTCGAAGGTGACTATTGTTGTCGGTGTCGGCGAAAATATTATCGATTTTGCTTAACCATTCGTCGGAATGATAAAGCACCTCGCCGCTGGCATTGTCAAACACCAGAAAACGGAAGTCTTTGGGCATCACGGTTAAAAAGAAGCTTTTTAGCTGGCCGCCAAAAATCAGCACATCGGCGTTGTTGCCATTTTCATTTACTGGGTAAACATTTGAAAAAAGTGGCATCCCCACCCACGTATTGAGCCGCATATCGAGTTTGTTGCGCAGGCGCTCCACGTAAAAAGTATTTTGGCAATCGTTGGCCGAACTTTCGCCCACGCCAGTCGCTGTACTTTTAGCTGCGTGATTCCCCTTCGCCGTTGGCCAGCGCCAGCCGCTGCAGTCGCTGGCATGTTTGACATAATCACGACTTTGAATGCTATAAGGCGCCTTGCGGTATTGTTGGGGCGAGGCCACCACTCCCAAACCATCCACCTGCAATTTTTCGCGATCAATCAGGTAAACCCCTTCCAGCAAAGTCAGAGATCCTTGCTGTAGCGTAAACAAGCAATCGACCATAGCGCCCACTTTTGGCTCTTGGCAATTTTTGGCGGCGATTCTTTCTGGGTTCGCCGCAAGACCATCAGGCGTGCCATCGATACGGGCACTGCCAGCGGCAACAGTTTTAATTTGTTGCTCAGCAATTGTTTTCCACTGCGTAAGTTCGGTCGAAAAGCTCGCTTGAATATCGACAAACGCAGACTTCGCCAGCTGCTCTAACGACGTTTTCAGCCCCTGATAAAACAACAACTGAAACCAAGACAAGCTCACCAGCACACACAAAATGGCCAGCGATAACGGGATCACTTTCAGATCGTTGCGGCTAAAGCCTTGTTGATGCGACACCAATCGTACTTTGAGCAGTGGCAACAAGGCCACCAAACCAATCAGCAGCAAGGTGAAAATTAATACCAGGCTATTACTGACCGCTAGTTTGTCGCCCATCATCGCCGATCGCGACTGTAGCCCCAGCAAATACAGCATTTCTGGTTCAGCGCTTTGGTCAAAGGCAATCCCAGACCAAGGCTGAATAAACAGCCGAAATTCGGTGCCAGCAATATCCAAGTCGATATAACTGCTATAGCCTGCCGCAATTTTTCCGGGGCTACCTGCAGCGTTCGACTGCGGGTTGCTGGTAAGCGGCTTACCGTCATTGTTCCGGCTAAACTGCTGCAGCACTTGCTGCAAATGCTCAAAACGCAGGCCATGCTGCGAGGCATCATTTTTAATATTTTCGGTTTTGTGTAGCACTTTACCGTTGCTATCCACCAATAACACCAGCGGGATCATTCGGCTGGACGCTTGCAGAATGTCAGCCAATGGCCGCGCCTTTAAGCTATCCGTGGTGAATGTAGTGTGCATGGTGCCTTGCTGGCGGTCTAGACAGACTTTATGGCTCTGGTGGCATAAAGAACTGACAGAACTTTCGTTCGCCGTTGACGCAACCTTATCGTCCTTGGCGCTCACTTTAACCATGCATTGCCGTAAATACACCGCCCGATTCAGAATGTTATTAAAAACACTCAGGCATTCATTCATGGGCTGCTGTTTCGTCGGATTGTTGCTTGCATAGGCTGCCAATTGCCGCTCCGTTTCGGCGGCTAACCGTCCGGCAATATACTCGAGCTGATTATTGGCATTGGCTATTTGGTCAACAAGTTCGGCGCTGCAGCCCGCCTCTGGGCAGCCCTTGGTATCGTTATATTGTGCAAGCTGTTGTTTATGTGCCGTTAACGCGGTTGAAACCCGCTGATGCTGACCCACCAGATCATCGAGCTGCCGTTGATTGTTAATCAATGTCTGCTGTTGATCAGTCAAATGCGCTTCATAAGCCGCTTCCAGCGATAGCTTATTTTGCTCTAATGAGCTGACATACCGACTCAGTTCGCGAAAATGCAGTTGATTTTGGTAGTTCTCGTTTTGTTCGATTTTCAGAAAATAAAACAGTGCCGCGACTGCAAATGCGGCAACCAGACTGATCATTAACACCAGCACGCCGGTGAGTCTGTTGCCTTGAACGTCCATTGTTGCCACCTGTGTTTGTGTGGGGCTTAGCAGTTTTTAGCTTAGTTTCTCGACGTCAGTTTGCAACTAAAGTGGCCAATTGGCGTGTCTAGGCTACAACAGGTTGCAACAATAATGGCGATACCACGCCACTGCCTGTAACACACCAAGCCCCGCTTTAGCCCACCACTATCCAACTACTATCCCAAAAAATAACAAAGGCCACCGCTCACAAAGCTCGAATCTCAAAGCTCGAAGCACAAAGCACAAAGCACAAAGCACAAAGCCTTGTATAAAATCTGCCGCGCTGGTTAAAAATATCAATAAAAGCGTGTCGACATTCTGTACATTGGCTATCAAAATAAATTACAAATAACTGTCACATATCTTTACACTGCATTTTGAGCTACCCACTTAAACCAATTAAAACAACCACTTAAAATGTGGCACAACATATGCTTTATTGATTTATCTGAAGTGAAAAATACTGGAGTTCCACAATGCTTAAATTATTAAAAATGGCTGTTTTAGCGAGCGCTTTCGTAGCAGGTTCGGCATTGGCATCACCTATCGCCGCTGGCCCGGTGGATGCAGATGCGTATGTCACCTTTAAAGGTTACGACCTGGCATGGGCTTCACCTTGTGGCTCTGGTTTGTTTGGTAGCTCTTGCGCCCCAATCGACATGACAATTCAAAGTGCCTTTGGCTGGAAAGTGATGACGTTAAGTTTATTTAATAGCCTGAATTTAGACTACCGCGTATTTGCTGTGAACTATAGCTCGGCCAACACGCAAGCATACAACGGCATCAGGTATGCAAAAGCCAGCAAATGGTTTAACGCCAGTTATTCTCATATTGATGTTAACAACGGTGTACAAGGTCTGTGGTCATTTGCTGATGTTAATAGCTATGATGCTTTCTACGAAACAATGACTTACCGCGTTAATGCAGCTGCTAATAGCGTACCTACCCCAGCGCCATTAGCGCTGTTAGGTTTAGGCTTAGTCGGCCTGGTACTGCGTCGCAAAGCAAAATAAGCGCATCAGTGTTGATTGGCAGTCACATGCTGCTTGTTCAACACCCGTGATTTAAAAAAAGGCGGTGCAGCCATGCACCGCCTTTTTTTGTTGCGCTTTTGCAAAAATTTCAAGCCAGCAAGGGTGCCTAGATAGACGCGAAGCGCAGTGATTGGCCATGGTTGCGACGATTAGCCACTGACGCAGACACATTATTCAGCTAAGATGCCACTTCACTTGCCCAAGCCAACAACAGCATATGATTCAATACGATACTATTCGACTGGTTGCCATTCTTGGCATCGTATTGCTGCACACTGCGGCCAATGGCGTCAATCAGCTGCCGTTTGGCAGTTACAACTGGTGGCTGGCCAATGTGATTGATAGTGCATGCCGTGCCGGCGTGCCGTTATTTTTGATGTTAACCGGTGCTTTGTTACTGAACCGCACCGGCGAAAGCCAGCGCAATTTTTACCGCCGGCGCTGGCAGCGGCTGGCGCTACCCATGCTGCTATGGACCTTCATTTATCTGGCATGGGCGCAGCTAAAAGCAGCTTGGAAACAACAACCTTTTGCCATCGATAGCCACTTACTAATCGAGAGCCACTTACTAAATGTAATCAGCGGCCAACCGTATTTTCACCTGTGGTTTATTTACCTGCTGATTGGCCTGTACCTAGCATTGCCGTGGCTGCGTAGTTATTGGCAACGTTTAAGCAACCGACAACAACTTACGCTGACCATCGGCTGCCTGCTGCTGCAACAAAGTTTATTGCTGGCGCGCTTTTTTCATCAAAGTTTGCCAAGCATGCCAGATTGGTTTATTGACGCCGACCAATTACCCTGGCCACTGTGGTTTGTGGCATATTTGCCTTATGTGCTGCTGGGCGCGGTGCTTAGGCCGCTGCCGCCAGCACAAGCACTACCAAAACTACCAGCGCCGATTGAAGCATTATATGAGATACCCGCTCAAACCCGATCCCAAGCTCTAACTCAAGCGCTAACTCAAGTTCTAGCTCAAGTGCTACCTCAAGCGCTACCTCAATCACAGCATCACCAGCCGGCTCGGTTGCACTCTGCTTGGTGCCAACCACTTTGGCAGCGTCACCTGCTGCTTGCTGGGTTAGTGCTGGCTATTTTAACCACCGCTTTGGGCTATGCCTGGCAGCGCAGTAGCGGCAATCCAGAGCCGTTTTTTTATAGTTACCACCGGCTGAGCCTGCCGGTACTGTGCAGCGCACTGGCACTGTGGTTGCTACTTATCCGCTGGCACATTACCAGCCTGCCGCCTCTCGCAAAGCAGTTAATGGCACATAGTTTTGGTATTTATCTGGTGCATCCATTGTGGCTGGACGTAAGTTCAGCGCTGCTGCAACAGCCATGGTTGGCGCCTGCGCCCTACGCCTTAAAGCTAAGCGCGCAGTGGTTATTTATAGTGGCGGCAAGTTTAGGCTGTTGTCTGGCGTGGCAATGGGCAGTGCGGGGGTTTAACAATAAATCGCCTGCACCATAGGCCCTCTGGCAGGATAGCTGACACTGCTTAAACACCAGAACTTCGCATCGCAGTAGTGATGAGCTTGCGACGCAGGCCTCACTCAGACTTCGCACAAGCTATTCACACACTCATCAGCCGCAATTCAAGCTGAAAAGTAACAACCGCAGAAAAGTGACTACAGCAAAACTAAACTAAAAGCAGCGAAGCTAAACTAAAAGCCGTCAGGCTAACCGGCGCGTTTGCGCAATTTTTCTTTCAGCAATAACCAGGCAAAAGTACTGTTGGTCAGCAAATAACGTTTCCACATCCGGCCTGGCTCTTGAATAACCCGATACAGCCATTCCAAACCGGCGTTTTGCATCCACAGTGGTGCGCGGGTTACTTTGCCTGCAACTACATCAAAGGTGCCACCGACGCCCATCACAAAATCGACGCCGAGCTGGTCACGCCATTTATTGATGAAATTTTCTTTTTTCGGCGAGGTAATGGCGACAAACAATAACCGTGCGCCGGAATTGCGGATCAAATCGACCACGGCTTGCTCGTCATCCCAGAAATAACCATGATGAAAACCAGCCAGTTTTAAACCAGCGTTTTGCGCAAGCTCCACTTCGGCGGTTTTGCTGACCACTTCTTCAGTGTTAGCCAGCAAAAAAATAGCGGATAGGCACCATGATTACTTACCACCTGAAACTGATGAAAAAAATCCACCACAGCCATCTGTCCAGGTACCTTATATCCGCCAAGACGCACGTCCGTAGTACCGAGCTGAGGGTCAAACATGTCGAAAATAACACTGAGTGTCATAAAACTCAGTACGAATTTTTGCAAATTTTATTTCTTAATACTCAAGAAGGAATGTTAAATAAATGGGTTTGCATCATAAATCTGAGATTTATCTATATCCAATTTATAATTCCGCCTCAAAGACATAAGGGACTTTATGCTACATGATTCGTCTACTTGAATAGCATCTTCAAGTGGTCTGCTAACAGAACTAAAATAATCATGGAACTTGAACCCGCCACCGACAACAGCGTTAGACAATTTAACCCAGTGAGCTTCAACACCATAGGCATCTGAAATAATCACTCCATGCAAAGAACTTGAAAAAATAACATCGCAGGATAGAATTCCAGAAATAACTTTATCTATGCTTGATTGAATATCTATTATTAAAACATTTTCATCTTTTGATAGAGTAGTGGTGAAGGAACTAGATTTATCAACATAGTGAGGAATGATGCCTACCTTGTACCTTCTTTCTACGACAAAATTATCTCGAAGGAAGTAATCAGGAACAATAAGCCCAAGATCTCCAACATTTTTCACCTTAAAACCATTATCATTCATTATCTTTTTAGTTAAATGCCCTCGAACAGACTTTATACAGGCAGGCGCTACTTTAAATAGTTTTCTCGGCTTTAATAAACCACTTCCCCAAACGATCGATCTACCATTAGCAAAATTTAGAACTGAGCCAATCGCAAGCAAATTTGGTTTCTCAAGATCGTAATTAGGAAGTGTTTCTTTTCCGGAAATGCGCGAAATAAGTAATGGATTGATTTCATCTCCAAAATTATTATCACCTTTCCACCAAAACAAATTCACTACATTTGAATTTTTAATAGAATCCAAAGCATTGCTATCAGAAAACAATTTTGTAAGAGAAAAATATGCACCAAACATTAAAAAAACCTCATTAAAAAATCAATCCTTTGAATAAATCTTTTGAAAATCAATTTATAGCTATATCTACCAAGATTGATATAAGCAACCCCACATAATATAAAACACTTAAGAGATATGTGCTGAGAATATTTATTTAGCACACAATATTCCACATATTTATATTC
>JBBKWN010000038.1:0-7924 GCA_037968955.1 Rheinheimera sp.
GTTCTGGATCTGTTTGTTGATTTAAATTTTTATGTAAAATAAATCAATTGCTTAAGTTTGTTTGTTTTTGGAATGCTGAGTGATACCCACCATTTTACCCACCATTTTACCCACCATTAATTTGTTGTTGGATTTGTTGCTTCATAGAGACAGAAAAAAGTGGCGAGCACCATAAACGCTCCAGGTGCTCAAAGGTATTTTTGTACATCAGCATAGCAGCGCTGATTAATGTCTAAACTTACCGCGTGCACCAGCGTTTTAATTCCTCGATAGATTTATGCTGCTCTGTCTTTTTGCAAAGCTCGGCCTTGATAATGAAAACTAACCTCATAATTTCCCCATATTAGGGAGTAAATTTATCCGTATCCTTATTGGTTATAAATTCTAGTTCCTGATCTAGTTGAACCAATTCATCAAGCGCTTGTAATCGTTGAGCTTCTAATTGATGTTGATAACGCTTTAAATCGTTGAAGCACACTTTTCTGTGATTACCGAATTTGTGGAATGGTAGCTCGCCTTTATCCAGCAGCTTTATCAAGGTCGGACGGGATACATTCAATAGTTCCGCCGCTTCTTGGGTGGTGAGCTCTGCAGGGATTGGAATCAGTTTTACAGCATTCCCTTTACCAAACTCAGCCAGGATGTTTACTATCATCAGAATGACATTTACCGGGATTTCAATTTGCTTCAGTTGGCCAGTTGCTGAACTTAGCGCCAGCGACTGCACGTCGCCATTCGCTTCGATTAAGGCCGCCAGCTCTTGGCTTAATAGCTTGGAAAATTCCGCTTCTGTAGCCGTAGGCAGTTGTTCATAGGCGGGCATGGTTATTTCCTCTTTGAGCCAGATTGAAACGTGTTATTCGCAATATTCGAAATGGTGTCATTTTGGGGGTTATCACGCCGTGTAGCTATGGCTAGTACACATTTCCCTATTGTAATTTTACGAGTAACGCGCGGGTTCTTGGGGATGACGATAGGGTTTGCAGGAACCTGAGTACTCTTTCCGTCGTAGTATCTTTGTGATGCCCCATCAAACTGATATTCGATACATAATCTTTCTAGCGCTTCCAGCAGAACGCCTAATGCTCCAGCGTTGTTATCTGGCATCAACTTACCGGTAATGCGATTTAATCTGGTTCGAACATACAGTCCGTGGCCAATCTTCATCAACAAACCTTCTTTAACCAGATTTTTGAGACTACGGCCCACCTGATCATAATCGGCGAGATCAGTAAAATCAGAGCGTACGAAAACAGAACGCTTAGCGCGTTTAACTCTAGTTAATAATCTGTCTTGGATAGTCATCTGATAACTCCGGTGATTCTTAGAGATAGCCAAGGCAAAAATAAGGTATTTAATTGACCGGATCCCAATGATCAATATTACTTTGGCAATGGAGTAAAGTCAGTGAAGTTTGTCGCTTTGGTGTTTAGGGTTTATGAGCAATTTAACCTGAATTGCGTTTCATGAGGCGAATAGCCTTGCTATTCACCTCACCATTTGATTAGATTGTGGATTATATTTATCTCACAACGTTGGGAGCAACCTCATGTGGATTTGGCAACAACCAGACTGGCCCGGCGTACAGCAGCACTCAGTATTTCGATATGACAGCACGGTTTTAATGCCATTGCTGCGAGAGCTTCATTTCTTGCAGGGGTTGCTGTTTGGCAAAATGGGCGTGCAGGACAATCAACAAATTGCACTGGATACCTTGCTGGCCAATATCCTGACTTCCAGTGCTATTGAAGGTGAGCGGCTGAACCACAGCGTCGTGCGTTCTTCATTGGCGAGAAAGCTTGGAATGTTTGATACGCACGCTGTTGCTACGACCGAACAATCAGATGGTTTAGCAAACATGATCACCGATGCCATCGGTAACTGGGAATTACCGTTAACACGTGAAAGGTTATTGCAATGGCATGCCTGGTTGTTTCCTCAAGGCGCTTCGTTATTGCACCGGGTGGCAGGAGGCCAGCTTCGTGGTGAGGAACCTATGCAAGTTGTTTCAGGGCGCATTGATAAGCCCAAGGTTCATTTTGAAGCGCCTCCCAGATCTGTTTTGGATACTGAGTTGGATAGCTTTATCCATTGGTTTAACCGTTCAAAGGCAGATGCAAACTTAGATCCGCTGCTACGCGCCGGTATCGCGCATTTTTGGTTTATCACCATTCACCCAATGGAGGATGGCAACGGCCGGTTGGCGAGGTTGCTCACCGATCTGGCGCTGGCACAGGCTGAACACCAGTCCATCCGTTTTTATGCCATGTCGGTTGCCATTCTGGAGCGACGGAGCAGCTACTACGACATCCTCGAGCAAAGCCAAAAAGGGGATACCGATATTACCGCCTGGTTGGTCTGGTTTCTCGACACGCTGGCAGCAAGCATGCGCCAAGTGTTGGCGGATATCGAACAAACGCTACAAAAAACCAGATTCTGGCAACGGGTTGACCAGACCCAACTGAGTCAAGAACAAGTCAAAGTACTGAACCGGTTGCTGGATGGTGATTTCAGCGAGGGCATCAGCAATAGCCAATACGGCAAAGTTGCAAAGGTAAGCTCGGCAACAGCTAGCCGTCATTTGGCTCAGTTGGTCGAGCTGGGCTGCTTGGTGAAGACTAATGCTGGCGGCAGGAGTACGAGATATAAAACCGTTTGTTGACTAAGTTATGCTCCTAATATTGGCGTTGCTAAGCAAAGGTAATTTAGGTAGAGATAATTCATTTCAGTGCTGTATCACTACTTTGCAAATGCGGCGTAATATATTTTTGTCGCTTGAAGCAAGCTCTGGTCATCAATTTCTCGCCCCTGCTCGTTAGCCGCAAAAATAATGTCATACAGAGCAGCGATACCATCCCGCAATTCTTCTGTCGCACACTCGGTTTGATTATTAGTTTGTGATTTGGTCTTAATCGACGTCTTTAATAGCTTTTGCTGCTTTTCGAAGTCTCGCTGTTTTTTTGCTTCTGCAAGTTGAGCTCTAAGCTCTCTCTCCACAGCCAAAAAACCTTGGTAATTGTTTTGAATTAGTAGAGCCACAATTTCAGTTTTTTTATGGCCCTTACTCATTTGTGAAAGCTTTGCTGCGGTTGCTTTGTCGAGGCTGATTGACAGGGTTGCAACGTCTTTATTTTTACGATGCTTCCTAACTCGGAAGGCATTACGCATTTTTCTGGCGAATGCCTTGATGTCTCCCCGGTATGTCATGGTGACAAACTTGGCCACTTGTAATGACACTTGTTCGAATGGGTTCCTTTGTGTCGGGACGATAAAGCCTTGCTTAATTAAGTAACTAATCACCCACTCCCAGGTGGCTGGCGTATCCGAGTCCAGAAAATCGAAGAGCTTGATTAAATCAGGGGGAGGTATTGCGTTTTGGATCTGCATTCTGACCACCAATTTATAAATCATTACATGTAATGTTACATGTAATTTGAATTCGGCGCTATATATGGAATTTCAAGCTTCTGTATGGTAAAAAAGCCGGTATATCGGCTTTTTATTGAGATCTATTTATGCTGATTTTAAATTCAATGACCCGCGCATCACCTGAAACCAAATTGATTCTGCTTCTGTTACTAGTGCATAGGCAAAACTATGGGATGGATGCGCAATCGAAGGCCTTGATTACAAGTAATTCTGTGGGGATAACCAGAAGCCAAATTAATACTGGTTATTGTTATTTGGTTGATGAGGGATATCTATGGGAAGTTAAAACCGTTGCAAAATGCCAACAAACAGGCAAGCGTAAACCAGAGTCAATTTATGGACTAACAGCAGCATCCATCGAACTATGGTTTCAGTCAGTAAATCAGATGATGTGGAAGGATGATTTTTTTTTCTTGCTCAGCAACAAGCTAGGCGGCAAATTTCAAAAACTTGCCAACAATGACGTTCAGACGACGGATTGTCTTTTGGTGCTAATTGCTCTTTTGACCTACGCCAACCCAGCAAAGTACGTATGTGGCTGCGATACTAGAATATTAAGCCAGATGCTCGGTCTATCTGAAGTTAGAATTCGGCGTGCGATTTTGGCCCTGGCGAAATCTGGGATGGTAAGTATTGCAGCACAAGGTGTCGGAGACTCTAAAATGTTTGGTCAACTTGCTCCGATTTATCAGATACATTCCGTACCCACAAATATGAAGATAATCAGTGTTGGCGTGTTTGTACACACTATCCTCATCCCATTTAAGTTTATCGATGATTTATCTGAATTCTACAAAAAGATGAAAAAAAATGCGGCAAAGTCGCGATTATGCAATGCCAAGCAAGACTCAGGCCTGTCTAACGAAATGTATTACGAACTAGCGAAAATGATCACGGGAAAACGAATTAAAGATTCGATATTTCATCTATGCCTATCGACTATTTTTTCGCTTGTGCCATGGCATGCTGAAGCTTTAATTGCGCTTGATTCCCAAGAACCAAAAAAAGAGTCTCTAAGTCAGCTCTTCACTGCACTTCAAAATCAAGTCTATTACACATTGGCTGGGGTTCTTTTTCGAAATATTTTTGCTTGGCAAGAATACAGTCAAACGAATTTTGTGCAGGACCAGCTTTCAACTTCTGATGCTTTGGCCCTCATGAGACTGCAAACCCTTGATGTTTTGACTCGAGAACTCAGCAGTATAATCCAAGGACTTTCTTCGCAATGGAAAGTTTTTGTTGAGGGACAAGGTATAAAGCAACCAAAACTTGTTGGCTATCTTCCAGATGCGCTAATGAACGTATACCCAAAGAGAGATAATGAACGGACAGATTCTCAAGTCTCAACAGCGCTTGAGGACGCTCAGAAAAATCTTTCAAACTGGAGAATCGCATGCGTATTAACTGCATATGTGCCAAATGCTGAAAAGTATGATCACTGTGCTGTAATGAAGGATGAGTTATGGGTTTTTAATACAAGTATCTCCGGAAAACGAATTCGCCATATCAAGCGCATGATGTGCACAAATGGAAAAACCGTTATTTTTGATAAATCTGGCTGAAATTTAATCTGTCGAACTACAAAACCTGATGTTGGTAAAAATGAACCCTCCCGCCGTGGATCTGGTCGGTAGCATGGTCCGGTAAAGTGGGTTTGCAAAACAAGGAAGTGTGTCGGTATATAGATAATATTATTTACTACTAACTCAATGGGCTTCATGTCGGCTAAACATTAGATCCTAACAGTAAACTTATACACAGCTCCCTGATGGTGATGAACACATCAACCCTCAGGAGAGTCATCATGTTCGATAACGAAATACCTTACTACCATCCAATTTATGAAGACCATTGGTTAGCTCAGTTGTATATGGGTATGCCTGTATACCTGCAGCGAGGAGCATTATTGACCCGTCAACTAGATGCCATTTATCGAATGTTGACGAATGCTTTGATTGTTTCACCACGCAGCTATGCGGTCCGAATCGATTTAAGATTACCAGATGATTTTGATTTTTCTGATACTGACGTTATTACAAGATTTTTTAAAGCATTAGACAGATTGTTGGATGCAGCTGATCAACAAAAAACTTTGGAAGGGAAGCGTGTGCATCCTCATCGCTTGCAGTACTGTTGGGTGCGGGAGTGGGGCCGGAACGAAGGTAAGCCGCACTATCATGTGGTATTGATGTTTAATCGAGATCGTTACCGAACACTCGGTTCGTTCTCGGCTGATGAAGGGAATTTGTATACGCGGATTAGACAGGCATGGGCTATCGCATTACAGCAGTCATTGGCTGATACGGCGCGTTTGGTGCAAATCCCCAAAAACGCTGAGTATCACCTGCTAAGCCATTCCATGGAATACGAGCACGACGTGAAAGGATTATTTTACCGTCTCAGCTATTTCGCAAAAGTCGATACCAAACGATTCGGTATTGGCCAGCGCAGTTTCGGAACGAGTAGAAGTCTCTAAATCACCGTTTTTTATAGATAATATAGGTCTGAGTCAGCGCCGGGTTTTATAGGGAATGGAATGCCCTCGAGCCTGGTCCTTGGCTACTTTAGCGAAATTGATTAGCAATCATTCTATGGACGCCCGCCTCAACTATTGACTGGACTACGCTAAATAATAACTCTAACTCTCGACCGCGGCAGGCGTTTCAAATCGAAGCCTATAGTCAATGTGCTTAGTCAATCGCGGCCAAAAGTTAAAGAAAAGTTGGGCTGCAAATACTGCGATCGACGCCGCATATGCGGCGTACAGTTAAAATGCTAAATAAATGGCACTTAATGCGTTTTGCGAATTTTACCCGTTTAAGCGAACGAAAATTAATTTCATATTTTCTCAATTGTGGGTAAATTTACGTTAACAATGATGTTTACTTATAGTGAGGCAAGGATGGCTAACATTTTTAAACGAGTCTTTTTATTGGTTCTAATTACATTACTTGCAATAACTGCAGGATGTACTTTAACGCCCCATCACGCGATTGCTCAGAACAACTTACAATATCTCGAATCTAAAACCTCGGCCGAGCTTGAGGACGGCGTTTTTGGAAATGACTGGAGACCTGTACATGTTGCAGCCTTACAGGGAAATATTCAGGCCCTTGGTATACTCATTCGCAAAGGCGTTGATTTAAATAAGTTAACTTTTTTCGGGCCTCATTCAAATGGCGCTTCGCCTTTACATCTAGCTATCGAAAATCATCAAGTTGAAGCCGTCAAACAGCTGATAAATGCTGGTGCGTCTGTTGATATCAAAAATACCCAAGGAGTAACGCCAATAGACGTAGCAGTTATGCTTGATAGCTTTGAATTAACTAAATTGCTCTTAGCTTCCGAGGCAGATCCCAACACCATAAATGTTAATGGTGTGACACCTTTGATGTTGGCTGTTCAACGCAACAATCTCCCAGTTGTGCAGATGTTAGTGGATGCGGGGGCGAACATTGATGCTTCAACAAGTGGCTCGATTTCCTCAACCCCGTTGATTGAATCAACTGCAATTGATTCTGTTGAAGTCGAAATAACCAAATTTTTGATAAGTCAGGGTGCTGACTTAAATCTAGCTTCCTCCAAGGGGGAGACAGCTTTGCACTACGCGGTAGCAAAGAACAACTATTTTAAAGTGAACCTTTTGATATCAAAAGGAGCAGCATTAGATGTACTTTCTTCTGATCAACTGTCTCCTTTGCATATCGCGACAATCAACAGGAATAAAAATCTTGTCGAAACACTTCTAATTAACGGAGCTAATCCGAATATCTTAGGGCTTAATCAAACATCCCCAATCCAAGAGGCTGCATTTGCTAACAATAATGACGTAGTTAATCTACTAATAAAGGCTGGAGCTGATGTGAACCACCGTAATGTTAATGGTTTTACAGCATTGCATTTTGCTGCATTTAAACAGTATACCGATATCATTAATACACTGATCGATGCTGGTGCGGACCAAAGCATTTTGGCTGAGATAAATGAGTCAATTAGGACACTACAGGTTGAGCAGGAAATGGCCCAGCAACGTGCACAAGCAAACGCAAACGCTCAAGCCAATAACAATCTTTGGGTTACAGCACTACTTGGAGTGATGAATGTAGCAGCAAATACGGCATACCCAACGAGCACATATCGGCCTGCACCAATATCTTATGCTCCAGTTACAGCACCTTTGAATTCATCTAGTTATTCTCCGGTGCCCAAAGTTAGTACAACGCCAATCTTAGGATGTAATAGCGATTTTGAATGCGGTATGGGGAAAAAATGCGTAAAAGGCCCACTGCAATCTCAAGGTCAGTGTTTAACGCCGGTTAATCAATATGGTCTACCACAACCAAGAGTTATGCCGGATCCAAATAGTATTAGGATCAATACAAACACCACCGGAGCTTGCCAATTTGATACTCAATGTGGAGTTGGCTTCAGATGCGATCAGACTTTGAAAGCCTGCGTTCGATGAACTGAAAAATTATCAAATAAAGATAAGTCT
>JBBKWN010000039.1:0-6178 GCA_037968955.1 Rheinheimera sp.
AATGACACTAGAGCAGTTCCGTGCTCAAGTTGTGCAAGAAGAAGGCAGTTACGAAGTTTTTCGCGAACGATTACGTGAAGAAATCACCACCGGTGAAGTGCTGCGTGCCAACGTCCAACGCCGTATTTACGTCAGCCCACAAGAAATTGACACCGTCACCAAATTGATGGAGCAACAAGGTGCCAGCAACGAAGAATACAATATCGGCCACATTTTAGTCGCACTGCCAAGCCAGCCAAACAGCGAACAAATGAAAGACGCTGAAGTCAAAGCCAACAAAATTGTCGAATTATTACGCACCGGTAGTGACTTCAAGAAAATCGCCATTGCCTCTTCTTCGGCAGAAACAGCACTGGAAGGTGGTGATATGGGCTGGCAAAACATTAATGAAATGCCGACTTTGTTTGCTGATCAAATTCGAGGCAAAAAGAAAACCGATATTATTGGTCCATTACGTTCAGGTGCTGGCTTTCACATTCTGACTATTTTCGACATTCGCGGCGCTAATGTTGTTGAATTTGAAGAAGTAAATGCTCGTCATGTGTTAATTAAACCTTCAATCATCGTCAGTGAAGATAAAGCTAAAAATATTCTGAGTAATTTCTTGAAAGATTTTAAAGCTGGTAAAGCTGATTTTGCTGCTTTTGCCCTAGAGTACTCAGAAGATCCTGGTTCAAAACTTAAAGGTGGTGAATTAGGTTGGGCTGATCCTGGCAAATATGTTCCCGCCTTTCGCGATACCATCGCCAACATGAAAAAAGGCGAAATCAGCGCACCATTCCGATCTGATTTCGGCTGGCATATTATTGAATTACATGACCGTCGCACCGTTGACGCTACCGCCGAGAAGAAACGTGAACAAGTTACACGGTTGATTTACAACCGTCGTTACAATGAAGAATCCAGTAACTTCTTACGCGAACTGCGCGACCAAGCTTTTATCGAAATCATGGCAGAGACTGAATGACACTTCGTATCGGCGTAACGCCTGGTGAGCCTGCAGGCATAGGTCCTGATCTCATCATTCAATTGGCACAGCAAAGCTGGCCAGTTGAGCTGGTGGTATGCGCCGATCCCGAAGTATTACAACAGCGAGCCGCGCTATTAAAACTGCCGTTAAAGCTGTTGCCCTATCAACCTGCGCAACCTGCGCAGCCACAAGCGGCAGGCACCTTAACCATAGCGCCATTTCAGGTGGCACAGCCGGTAGTTCCGGGTGTGCTCAATGAAAACAATGGCGCCTATGTCGTGGAAACACTGACATTTGCCGGTGAGCAGTCGATATCCGGTCAATTTGACGCCATTGTTACAGGGCCGGTACACAAAGGGATTATCAATAAATCAGGCATTTCGTTTAGCGGCCATACCGAGTTTTTTGCACATCAATCCAACACGCCTTACGTGGTGATGATGCTCGCTACCGAGGGTTTACGTGTGGCGCTTGCGACCACGCATATACCACTGGCTTATGTCGCTAAGGCAATTACCCGCGAGCGCCTCACTCAAGTATTGCGTATTTTGCAGCACGATTTACAACAGAAATTTGCTATTGCCAACCCACGCATTTACGTCTGTGGTTTAAACCCACATGCTGGCGAAGATGGTCATTTAGGCCGTGAAGAAATCGATGTGATGATCCCGACCTTAAATGACCTGCGCGCTGAAGGCATGAATTTAATCGGTCCGCTGCCGGCCGACACTTTATTTCAACCAAAATATCTCGACAACGCTGATGCAGTATTAGCGATGTATCACGATCAAGGTTTACCCGTCTTGAAATACAAAGGATTTGGCCGCTCGGTCAATATCAGTCTGGGTTTACCGCTGATCCGTACTTCCGTCGACCATGGCACTGCGATTGATTTAGCAGGCACCGGCAAAGCCGATGCTGGCAGTTTTTTGCATGCTTTGGATCAGGCGATTTTTTTAGCGACTCAATCGAATTCACGCCATGACAGATAAAGTACATATGGGGCATACCGCCCGCAAAAGATTTGGCCAAAACTTCCTCCACGATCCGGTTGTTATCGAACGAATTGTCAAAGCAATCGCCCCCAAACCGGGTGACCACTTGGTCGAGATTGGTCCTGGCCTAGGCGCTTTGACCGAACCGGTGATCGAACGTAGCGGTCACCTGATCGTTGTCGAACTGGATCGGGACTTAGCACAACGTTTACGTGAGCATCCAACACTGGCAGATAAACTGACCGTGCATCAGGGCGATGCGATGAAATTTGATTTCAGTACATTGGTGCCCGCTGGTGGCAAGCTGAAAATTTTCGGCAATTTACCCTACAACATTTCCACACCACTCCTATTTCATCTGTTTGAATTTACTGAACATATTGAAAATATGCATTTTATGCTGCAAAAAGAAGTTGTCGAGCGTATGACTGCCGGACATGGTTCGAAGACCTATGGCCGCCTCAGTGTGATGACCCAGTTTTTTTGTCATGCCATGCCAGTCGTACAAGTCGGACCTGGTGCATTCAAACCAGCCCCCAAAGTAGATTCCGCTGTGGTAAGGCTTATTCCAAAAGCCGACAGCGAACGTGATGGTGTGCCGGTGACGGTGCTGAATCGGGTGTGTCTGGAAGCATTTAATCAACGCCGTAAAACTTTGCGCAATTGTTTTAGTAATTTTGCCACCGCGGCGCAAATTGAGGGCCTTGGTATTGACCCTTCGATTCGGCCTGAACAACTGCCAGTCAGCGAGTTCATCCGGGTTGCTAAATGGTTATCCCAACAACCGGAAAGCACTTCATGAGCGAGCACTTTGCCATTCCAATCGAAGTAGAAACTTTTTACGTCGAAAATCAATCCGACGCACAAGCCGAACGTTTTGTCTTTGCCTACACCATTACTATACGAAACCAAAGTGCGCAGAAAGTTAAATTGCTGCGCCGCTACTGGTCGATTACCGATGCGAACGGTAAGCATAGCGAAGTGTATGGCGATGGCGTCATTGGCGAGCAACCAGAGCTCTCGCCGGGCACCTGCTATACCTACACCAGTGGCGCTGTGCTGGAAACGCCGGTTGGCACCATGCAGGGACATTATGAAATGACGGCCGCAGATGGTGAAAGTTTTCATGCGCAAATCCCAGTTTTTCGTCTGGCAATTCCAAATATTCTGAATTGATATGGCGCGTTATGTCATTGGGGATGTTCAGGGCTGTTTTGATCAACTCATCGAATTATTGCAGTTGATCGATTTTAAAGCGGATCGTGATCAATTATGGTTTTGCGGTGATCTGGTTGCTCGTGGTCCCAGCTCACTTGAGTGCCTGCGTTTTATTCGAGACTTGGCTGACAACGCCATCACGGTCCTTGGTAATCACGATCTAAACTTTCTGGCGTCGTTATATGGCTTTGGTAAAATTTCGGCGGCCGACCAGCTGGCGCCATTAATTCAAGCGCCAGATAAATTAAAACTGGCTGACTGGCTGATCGAGCAGCCGCTGCTTTACCACGAACCGAAACAAAACTTAATATTAGTGCATGCTGGGCTTGCCCCAGAATGGGATATACCCACCGCGTTGTTGGCGAGCACGCAAGTCAGCGTGGCATTGCAACAACAGCCAGAGACCCTGTTTAGTAACATGTATGGGAACACGCCTACTTTATGGGCAGAAGCCGTGACGACTGCAGAACAGCTGCGTTTTAGTATTAACAGTCTAACCCGTATGCGCTATTGTTATAGTGATGGTCGACTTGAGCTTAAAGAAAAAAGTGAAATACCAAGCAATCCTACTTTAAAACCTTGGTTTGAGTTTTGGCGTTCGCGTCAACATCCGGAAATGTTTTTCGGTCATTGGGCAGCTTTACAAGGCCAATGCCCTGTACAAAAGATCCATGCACTGGACACAGGATGCGTCTGGGGAAATTCTTTAACAGCCTATTGTATTGAAACGCAACGGCGTTATAGTGTCGCAGGATACAAAAAACAACTATAATACAATCGTTTTTTGATTTAATAATTGGTCGACAGGCCGAACCGCACGCACAATCGAGCGACTAATTACAAACCCTTTGGGAGTTCCACATGAAGTTAACGGTAGCAATGCGAATTGTAGGTGGTTTTAGCGCTATTTTATTATTGTTACTGTTTTTAGGGGCAACATCGTACTACAGCCTAAGCGAGATCAGTGATTCAACAGATCAAGTCAACAGCATTTCCATTCCAGCCCTAGAAAACAGTGCAACATTGCAAAGTGAATTTGTCAAAATGAGCAAAATCACTTTGCAAGCTTTCTACAGTGAAGACGTCAAAGACGTCGTAAAACGTGAAAGCGAATTTAATATTGAAAAATCTCAATATGATGCGGCGGCAAAGACTTTACAGACCGTCGTTGCTGACGAACCTGTTCTTGCTGCTAGCTTTAAAAAACTCTCTGCCGAATATAACGAATTCGGTACAGCAAGCAACGCGTTATTTGCTGACCTGAAAAAAAGTCTGACCTTGCGCGATGAGATGAACAGCAAATTGGCTGAACTAGAAGGTAACTCTGATGATGCAGCCTCACTTATCCTAGATTTTTCCGACATCCGCGAGGCGAGCCGCCGCTTTCCGAAATCGACTGAAGCAGCCGCAGTGATGGAAACCAGTATGAATGCTCTGGTTAGCACAGTTGTGGACTTAACGCGTACCAACTCAGCAGCAACAGCCGATACATTGAGCAATGAAGTTAAGAATCGCCTTACAGATATAGTGGCAAAAATGGAGATCATCTCCGCAGAAGCTGCTAGTGGTGTTGAGATGGTGGCTGATTTGAATGAAAAAATTAATGATATTAATGGTTTGATTGCCGGCAACAACGGCATTCTAGCGTTAAAGCAGCAACGTTTATCAACACAAGCAATGGCGACAAAATTGTTAGGCACTACCGAACAAAAAACTACGGAATCTGTAGATGCATTGGCACAATTGCTCGCTAAAGTGCGGACTGCTGCAGGGGAAATCCAGCAAGCAGCGCAATCCAGCGTCAGCAGCGCCGTAGTAACAATTTTCGTAGTGGTATTCGTTTCAATTGCAATCGCCGTCGGCATTGCTATGCAGACAGTTCGTAGCATCACCACGCCACTTGCCAAAGTGAACGATATTCTCGGTGTCGTTGCCTCTGGCGATTTAACCAAACGACTGGACGATACTGCCAATGACGAGTTCGGTGAACTTGCACGTAATTGCAATCAGGTTATTGGCAACTTACGTCAATTAATCCAAGGTATTATTTCACGTTCAACCCAATTAGCGGCGGCCTCGGAGCAAACGTCGGCGATCACCATTCAGTCGACTCAGGCTATCCGTGAGCAGAAATCGCAAGTGACCCAAGCGGCAACAGCGACCACTGAAATGAGCAGTACCTCGCAAGGTGTAATGCAGAGTTCAAGTGATGCACTAGCAGAAATTAAACATGCTGACAGCGAAGCTGAGCGGGTACGAGGCATTTCCAATAACAATAAACAAACTATTCTGCAGTTGTCACAGGAAGTAGAGCAAGCGTCGGTAGTGATCAATAAACTACATAAAGATAGTGCGTCCATTGGCAGTATTCTTGACGTTATTCGCAGCATCGCTGATCAAACAAATTTACTGGCATTAAACGCAGCTATTGAAGCCGCTCGCGCTGGTGAGCATGGTCGGGGCTTTGCTGTAGTCGCGGATGAAGTACGTTCACTTGCTAGTAAAACTCAATTGTCGACTCAAGAAATTCAAGCGATGATTCAAGTGCTGCAATCTGGTGCGCATGCCGCAGTGGAAGCAATGAATAAAGGTAAACGTCAGGCCGAGAATTGTGTGGCTCAGACTGAAATTGCTGATCAGGCGTTGGATTCAATCACCAATGCTGTGCATTTGGCACATGATATGAGCGAACAAATTTCTCATGCCGCTCGCGAGCAAAATCAGGTATCACATGAGATCAGTAAATTACTGGAATCTATCGTCAATATCGCCGAAGAAACAGCGTCTGGTGCAGAGCAAACATCTGATTCAAGTCATGAAGTTGCTCGTCTAGCCGAAGAGCTTCGATTGTCTGTTGATCAGTTTAAAGTGTAAACCACGGCACTAAAAAACCAGTACAAAAAAGGCTGCTTGTTTCATTAAAAGCAGCCTTTTTTATGTGCAAGTTATTGACTAGAATGCTTCATGAATTTGAGTGTGCCAAGCATCTGATATT
>JBBKWN010000040.1:0-21319 GCA_037968955.1 Rheinheimera sp.
GGCGCTATCCATAAACGAATGGAAAGCACTCGCCAGCCCATTTTTGCCGGCGTTTGAATGATGCAAAGAGCCCTGCAACTTCTGCCGCGGATGCAGCAGGTACACGACAGCTCCAGCGAAATATTAACCGCGCTATTTCGGGATGATGTCAATTTAGTGGTGTGGCAACGCCAAATGAATCCTCTGATCTGCAAATACGCCGATGCGCTGCCAAGTTCAGCCGATCTGCAGCGGGTTGTTGCACCTTCTGAACTTCCGGCGCTACTCGAGCGGCGTCTGCCTGAAGGTGAAGGTAAAGCCGACTTTATTGCTGATGTGGCCCTGCTCAGTGAGATGCTCCGCTGCCTGATGGATTGCTCGGCGGTCGGGCTTCGATTAAAACGACTTGAAAAAGCCATGTGCCCTCGCTTTCATACCGACCATGTCGCCGTGCGGTTGCTGGTTACTTATGCCGGTATCGGCACCCAATGGCAACCCGAAGCGGCACTGTCGCCACAGTTTCAGCAGCTACAAACGGGCGATGTGGCTTTGCTCAAAGGTTCAGGCTGGGCCGGCAATCAGCACGGCGCTATCTGGCATCGTTCGCCCGACACCCGCCAATCGCGCTTATTGCTCAGTCTGGATCCGGTGGGCGACTAATGTTTTCGACCGACCGTCATTCCACCGCCACCGCTTGTGGTTGCAAGTATTCTGGCAGATAACTGAAATAGACCCCGGTGCCGCCTTGCTCGCGACGACGAATGTCAATGCTGCCGCCCAGCTGTTTACTGCGCTCTTGCATAATGGCCAAGCCATAATGGTTTAGCTTTTCAGCGTGCTGCGCAATACCTACGCCATTGTCTTCAATCGCCAGTTCAATCGCCTGCCCCGGTACTTGGGTGATTCGGATCAACACTTCACTGCCTTGGCTATGATGCACGGCGTTTTGGCTGGCTTCGCGCACAATTTGCAACAAGTGAATTTCTTCTTGCGGCTGCAATGGCGTATTGCTGAGCTGGTAATCGAGCATAAATTGCATGCCCGATTGTGCAGACAGTTGGCTGGTGGTGGTTTGCAAAGCTTGTTGCAGACCGCCGCCATCAACTTTTAAACGAAAAGTGGTTAACAGTTCGCGCAGTTGTCGGTAGGCTGCCGCCAAACCCTGCTTTAACTCTGCTGATACATCTTGCATATTGTCTTTGTCATCGGCGGCAATGGCTTTATTCAGTCGGCTGACCTGAATTTTCAAGTAAGACAACGCCTGCGCTAACGAGTCATGTAATTCACGGGCAATCACCGTCCGTTCTTGCATGAGCGCCAAACGATGGGATTGCTCGGCATCAAATTTTAGACTCATGGCAATGGCGAGCTGATCTGCCACGGTACTGAGCAACTGTTGTTGCCATTCAACCAGGCCATTATCAAGCGCCGTGCGCACCACCAGCACGCCATGTTGTCGATGATCGCGTCTGAGCTGATATCGATACATCAGTTGCTCACCACACTTGAGCCCCAGTTGTGGCGCTTCAAAACATTCATGACAACTGGTTTTTGCACAAGCCTCATGCCCAGCATTGGCCGGTTGCAGCTGAAAATAAGGCCGGCTGCCACGCTCGGTGATCAAACAAAGTTCAATATCAGGCACATGGATGACTTGCTGCAAGCGCTCAATCAGCTGATCCAACGATTGGCGATCCGGCACTTGTTGGTTAAAACTGCGGGCCATTTCATACAAAAACTGCAACTTCGTATTACTTTGCTGCAAAGCGTTGGTCTGCTCATCGACCCGCTTTTCCAAATTGCCATGCATATAACTAATGGCATCACTCATTTTATTTAAGGCGCCGGCAAGCACCCCCAGCTCATCCGGCTGCTGCTGTTGCAGCCGAGCGGTAAAGTCGCCCTGGCCAATCCGCCGTGCGGCACGGGTTAATTCCGACAGCGGTTGTTCAACCCGTGTTTTCAGCCAATACATCACCACCATCGCCAACATCACGGTTAAAAACAGCGCCACCAATTGCACCAAGCGTAAAGCGCGCACTTTTTGTTCAGCATCTTGCTGCAGACTACTCACCAGCTGCTCGACCTGAGTGACATGCAACGTGATTTGGTTGGTTAAATTATCTGCGGTGAGGGTACCGCTATCAATCAACGGCGCCAGTTCTAACCAGTGATGGCGTGCGGTACGAAAAGATTCGCTGAGCTGCTTATTCTCATACTTCATCCGGTAAAACACCGGATGATGCCAGCTATCAAATAACTTTTTTTGTGCAAGCGCCAGCTCAGCCGACTTTTGCTGTTGGCTTAATAGCGCCACTTTAAAAGTTTGCATCCGCAACGAGCCCGCCACATTAATGGCCAGAGCATCGCTATCGGCCTTTTCCGATAGCCAGTACGAAAGCAACATGGTGCTAAGCGCCAGCACCACAATACAAGACAGCGCTACGCCGATCCGGGTCACAATTGAAAATTTTTTCATCATCACATCCATCGTTAGACCGGTTCAGAATACGCGTTTTTGGCGACAAAGCACCACTCAAGCGAGCTACCCCTTTTGTCCTTCGGGCGTCAAACCAACCTACTCGCAACTAACAGCCTGCTTACAAACTAATTTAATTCAATATCTTACAAAAAAACCCACTACCTACTTAGAGGTAGCTGCCGACTATTCTAACCGTTTTCGTGCCATAGCAAGCTTGTGCCAGATCAATCATTATTCGGTCGACATCTATATCTTAATCGAAAGTAAAGCAGACAAGGTCACAGTCCATTGAAGCAACTGTGACCAACGCAGGAGTACACTGATGAGTCATCTTCTCGACAAATTGCGGTTTTTTAAAACCAGCAAAACACCATTTTCCGATGGACATGGTGTCACCACCAACGAAGATAGAGGCTGGGAGCAAGGCTACCGCCAACGTTGGCAACATGACAAAGTCGTCCGCTCAACGCACGGCGTGAACTGTACTGGCTCTTGTAGCTGGAAAATTTATGTCAAAGACGGCTTGGTGACTTGGGAAACCCAACAAACCGACTATCCGCGCACTCGCCCAGATTTACCCAATCACGAGCCCCGCGGTTGTCCGCGCGGCGCCAGCTATTCTTGGTATATCTATAGCGCCAACCGCTTAAAGTATCCAAAAGTACGGCAAAGTTTAATGAAGCTGTGGCGCGAAGCCAAAGCCATTCATAAAGATCCGGTACTGGCTTGGCAATCGATCATTACCGATCCGGTTAAAGCAAAAAGTTACAAAGAACGTCGTGGTATGGGTGGCTTTATCCGTGCCAGCTGGGACGAAGTCAACGAGCTGATTGCCGCTGCCAACGTGCATACCGTCAAAACGTTTGGTCCAGACCGTGTCACCGGTTTCTCGCCGATTCCAGCCATGTCGATGGTGTCTTATGCTGCCGGCGCCCGCTATTTATCCTTGATTGGGGGCAACTGCTTAAGCTTTTATGACTGGTATTGCGACTTACCTCCGGCCTCGCCGCAAGTTTGGGGTGAACAAACCGACGTACCAGAATCGGCCGATTGGTATAACTCCAACTACATTATTGTTTGGGGCTCGAATGTGCCACAAACCCGCACCCCAGATGCGCACTTTTTAACGGAAGTTCGTTACAAAGGCACCAAAACCTGTGTCATTACGTCAGATTTCTCCGAAGCCTCCAAATTTGGTGACACCTGGCTTGCCCCTCGCCAAGGCACCGACGCTGCGCTAGCGATGGCTTTTGGCCATGTCATTTTGCAAGAATTCCACGTCAACAATCCAAGCAGCTATTTTATCGACTACGTGCGTCGGTATACCGATATGCCGATGCTGGTGCTGCTCGAAGAAAACAACGGCAAATTGACCCAAGGTCGTTTTTTACGCGCGGCCGATTTGGTCGACAATTTGGGTGAAAGTAACAACCCAGACTGGAAAACCATCGCCCTTAATAGCCAAAATGGCAAACTGACCAGCCCGAATGGCGCTATCGGTTATCGTTGGGGCCAAAATACCGAACAAAAAGGTAAATGGAACCTCGAACAAAAAGACAAAGACGGTGACATTGAACTGGCGCTGAGCTTAAAAGATCTGCGTGATACGTTAGTCGACGTCGCCTTCCCGTATTTTGGTGGTGCGCCGCACGAATACAAATATTTCCAACACACCCAACATGACGATGTGCAACTGCGTAAAGTCCCGGCGAAAAAAGTCACCTTAGCCGATGGCAGCGAAGTATTAGTCGCCACCGTCTATGATCTGACCTTAGCCCATTACGGCGTGGATAACGGTCTGGATGATAGCAGCCGCGCTAGCTCGTACTTGGATGATGTGCCTTACACCCCAGGTTGGCAGCAAGCCATTACCGGTGTTCTCCCTGAAGACGTGATCCGGGTCGCCACTGAGTTTGGTCGCAATGCCGATAAAACCCGCGGTCGTTCGATGGTGATTGTTGGCGCAGCGCTAAATCACTGGTACCACATGGATATGAACTACCGTGGCCTTATCAACATGTTGATGATGTGTGGCTGTATCGGTCAAAGTGGCGGTGGCTGGGCGCATTACGTCGGCCAAGAAAAACTGCGGCCACAAACGGGCTGGGCCCCGCTGGCGTTTGGCCTCGATTGGCAAAAACCACCACGCCATATGAACGGCACCTCGTTTTTCTACAACCACTCCAGCCAATGGCGTTATGAGAAATTGGATATGGCCGAAGTGGTCAGTCCGATGGCCAACAAAGAAAAATGGACCGGCAGCATCATCGACTTTAACACCCGCGCCGAGCGCATGGGCTGGTTACCGTCTGCACCACAATTAGGCACCAATCCATTGCACATTGCCGCCAAAGCCAAAAAAGCCGGCATTGAGGTCAAAGACTACTTGGTGCATGAACTGAAAAATCACAACATCAAATTCGCCTGTGAAGAGCCGGAAAACCCGCAAAACTTCCCGCGGAATATGTTTATTTGGCGCTCCAACTTACTCGGTTCGTCGGGTAAAGGGCATGAGTATATGCTCAAGCATTTACTGGGCACCAAACACGGTTTACTGGGTAAAGACTTAGGCAGCTTCGGTGGTAAAAAACCTGAAGACGTGACTTGGACTGACGATGGTGCGGAAGGCAAAGTCGATTTGTGGGTCACTTTAGACTTTAGGATGTCGACCACCTGCTTATATTCGGACGTCGTACTACCGACAGCCACTTGGTATGAAAAAGACGATATGAATACCTCGGATATGCATCCGTTTATTCACCCACTATCGGCCGCGATTGACCCCGTGTGGGAAGCGCGCAGTGACTGGGATATTTTCAAAGGCATTGCCAAAGAGTTCTCCCGTATTTGTGTGGGTCACTTAGCGGTCGAAACCGATGTGGTCACCACGCCGATGCACCATGACACCCCGGCTGAATTGGCCCAACCTTATGGCGTTAAAGCGTGGTGGAAAGGTGAATGTGAAGCTATCCCTGGCGTGACCATGCCACATATCAACCTTGTTGAGCGTGATTATCCTAATACTTATCAGCGTTTTACCTCCATCGGCCCGTTACTGGAAAAATCCGGCAACGGCGGTAAAGGTATTAGCTGGGATACCAAAAATGAGGTGAGTTTCCTCAAAGAGCTCAACCGTACCCACACCAGTGAAGGTGTGAATAAAGGCATGGCGAAAATTGAAACTGCGATTGATGCCTGTGAAATGATCTTAAGTTTAGCCCCAGAAACCAATGGTCAGGTGGCGGTAAAAGCTTGGGCCGCTCTTAGCAAAATTACCGGTCGGGATCATCGCCATTTAGCGCTGAATAAAGAAGACGAAAAAATCCGCTGGCGTGACATCGTGGCTCAGCCGCGCAAAATCATCTCATCCCCGACTTGGTCGGGTTTAGAAGATGAGCATGTGTCTTACAACGCGGGCTACACCAACGTCCACGAGCTGATCCCATGGCGCACCATTACCGGCCGTCAACAGTTCTATCAAGATCACGAGTGGATGCGCGATTTTGGCGAACAGCAATGTGCCTATAAACCGCCCATTAACTTAAAAACCGTGGCGCCGGTACTGAATAAAAAGCCCAATGGCAACACCGAAATTGTCTTGAACTGGATCACCCCGCACCAAAAATGGGGCATTCACAGTACGTACTCCGACAACCTGCTGATGCTGACCTTGTCACGTGGTGGCCCTATTGTCTGGCTCAGTGAAATTGATGCTAAAGCCGCCGACATTGAAGATAACGATTGGATTGAAATCTTTAACGTCAACGGTGCCATTGCCGCCCGAGCCGTGGTGTCACAGCGGGTGCCAGAAGGCATGAGCATGATGTATCACGCGCAAGAGCGCATCGTCAACGTGCCTGGCAGTGAACAAACCGGTACTCGCGGTGGCATTCACAACTCGGTGACCCGCGCCGTGATGAAACCAACCCATATGATCGGTGGTTATGCCCAACAATCCTATGGCTTTAACTATTACGGCACCGTCGGTTGTAACCGCGATGAGTTCGTCGTTGTTCGCAAAATGAACAAAGTCGACTGGCTGGATACCAAATAAGGTTGGAGTACACATTATGAAAGTTAGAGCCCAAATTGGCATGGTATTAAATTTAGACAAGTGCATTGGCTGCCATACCTGCTCCATCACCTGTAAAAACGTCTGGACCTCCCGCGAAGGCGTGGAATACGCTTGGTTTAACAACGTTGAAACCAAGCCTGGTATTGGCTTTCCGAAAGAATGGGAAAACCAACAAAAATGGAACGGCGGCTGGGTAAAAAACGCCAAAGGCGAACTCGAGTTAAAAATCGGTGGCAAACGTCGGGTGTTGGCGAATATTTTCGCCAACCCGGATTTACCGGAAATTGACGATTACTACGAGCCGTTTGATTTTGATTATCAGCATTTACACAATGCGCCAGACAGTAAACATCAACCGGTCGCCCGTCCACGCTCGCTGCTGACCGGCAAGCGGATGGAGAAAATTGAATGGGGCCCGAACTGGGAAGAAATTCTCGGTACTGAGTTTGCCAAACGTAAAAAAGATCAGAACTTCAACGAAGTGGTGCAAAAAGACATCTACGGCCAGTTTGAAAAAACGTTCATGATGTATTTGCCACGTCTTTGCGAGCACTGTCTGAATCCGGCTTGTGTGGCGGCTTGCCCAAGCGGCGCTATTTACAAACGTGAAGAAGACGGCATCGTGCTGATTGATCAGGACAAATGCCGAGGCTGGCGGATGTGTGTTTCCGCTTGCCCTTACAAAAAAATCTATTACAACTGGAAAACCGGTAAATCAGAAAAATGTACCTTCTGCTTCCCGCGGATTGAAGCCGGTCAACCGACAGTTTGTTCAGAAACATGCGTAGGCCGTATTCGCTACTTAGGCGTGCTGCTGTATGACGCTGACAAAATTGCCGCCGCGGCAAGCGTCGCCAACGAACAAGACTTGTATCAGGCACAGCTGGATATTTTCCTTGATCCGAACGACCCTGCGGTGATTGCTGCAGCGAAAGCCGAAGGCATTACCGACAACTGGATCACGGCCGCACAGCAAAGCCCGGTGTATATGATGGCGATGGAATGGAAAGTGGCCCTGCCGCTGCACCCTGAATATCGCACATTACCAATGGTGTGGTACGTCCCACCGCTGTCACCTATTCAAAGTGCAGTTCAAGCTGGCCATGTCGGCATGAATGGCGAAATTCCAGACTTAAAATCATTGCGTATTCCACTGCGCTATCTGGCAAATCTGCTCACTGCGGGTGATGAAAAACCTGTGGTGCGGGCACTTGAACGGATGATTGCCATGCGCGCCTTTAAACGCTCACAACAAGTTGACGGTGTGGAAGATTTAGAGGTACTGAAATCGGTTGGTTTAACCGCACTGCAGGTCGAGGAAATGTATCGTTATATGGCGCTTGCTAACTACGAAGACCGTTTTGTGATCCCGACCAGCCATCGTGCTTACGCTGAAAATGCTTATGACATAAAAAGCAGTTGTGGCTTTAGTTTCGGCAATGGTTGTGGTGATGGTAATAACGGCGTCAGTCTGTTTGGCACCAAAGCCAAAGGTGTGCGTCAGGTCATTCCGGTTGAGCTTAAGGATTAACATATGAAATTTTTACGGGTGTTATCTCTATTACTGGACTATCCAACCGAATTGCTCGCAGCAAGTCACCAGGAATTAGTCGAGCAAGTCCAAGCGGCAGATTTATCTGCCGCGGCAACCGCGGCGCTGCTGGATTTTATCAACCAGCGCCTCGACGGCGATTTAATGGACTGGCAAGCCGATTATGACGGGCTGTTTGAACGGGGTCGTTCGTTGTCGTTGTTGTTGTTTGAACATTTACATGGCGAATCACGCGATCGCGGCCAAGCAATGGTCAATTTACAAAACCAGTACAAAGAAGCTGGCCTTGAAATTGGTCAAAAAGAGTTGCCAGATTATGTCCCGTTGTACCTAGAGTTCCTATCGACCCAAGGCGACGACAACGCGCGTTTTGGCCTGCAGGAAGTGGCGCCAATTTTGGCGCTGTTGGCCGCACGCTTACAAAAACGGCAAAGCAATTACGCCGCGCTGTTGATTGCAATGCTGGAGCTGTCGGATACCGACATCGACTTATCCGACATTCAGGCACAAATTGCCAGCGAAGAGCGCGACGACACGCCCAAAGCGCTGGATAAAGTCTGGGAAGAAGAAATGGTGACCTTCCTTGGCAATGATCAGCAAAATGGTGCTTGTAGCAGCAGTGTGACGAGGCCGAGCGAACAACAACGCAAAGACAACTACGTGCCACTCAATAGCGATCTATTAAATAGTGGTGTCGCCCATATCCACCCGGTCGACAAAGATCGCTTGGCTGCCGAAATTTTTGCAGGCACCTCAGCGAAAAAACCCAGTTCCGCCAGCTCTGTAAAAGTAGGAGTTTGATATGACAGCCTTTACCCCTTCAATTTTCGACAGTTTTGCCTTTGGCATTTACCCGTACATTGCCATGGCCATTATGTTTATCGGCAGCTGGATCCGCTATGACCGAGAGCAGTACACCTGGAAAACCAGCTCTAGCCAAATTATGGAGAAAAAGCAGTTACGTAAAGGCAGTATCGCCTTTCATATCGGGGTGATTGCCATTTTCTTTGGCCATTTTGTCGGTTTACTGATGCCAAAAGCTATTTGGCATATGCTTGGCATCACCGTTGAAATGAAACAACTGATAGCGATGGGCGTGGGCGGTTTTTTCGGTGTCATTTGTTTTTATGGCCTGACGATTTTAATCATCCGCCGCTTGACCAACGATCGTGTCAAAGCCAACTCCAGTAAGATGGATATTGCCATTTTGCTGGTGCTGTACGCCCAGTTAATTCTGGGGCTGTTGTCGATTTTTGTGTCGATGGGTCATTTAGATGGTGCAGAAATGTTACGACTGATGGCGTGGGCACAAAATACCATGACCTTCCAAAGTGGCGCTGCGGTGGAAGCGATTGCCGGTGTGCACTGGATTTTTAAAGCCCATGTGTTTTTAGGCATGACTATTTTTGTGTTGTTCCCGTTTAGCCGTCTGGTGCATATGTTAAGTGTGCCGGTGCAATATTTCCGCCGCCAACATCAAATTGTGCGGACTCGTTTTGTTCGTTAAAGCCTTGTTTTAAGGCTGCCAGCCTATTTGCTGCAGCCTTAAGTTTTTCAGCAAAAGCCTTGTAGCGGAGATCCTATGATCCTTGTCAACGCTGTACCAATCCCAGAAAACGCCGTCATGGCGGAAATGCAATACCACCCGGCGCCGGAAAAACGCGCTGCGATGCTCAAAGCGGCCGAAAGCCTGATTATTTCTGAGCTGTTAAAACAACGCGCCATGACCTTGGGCCTGGCCGATGAAAGCAAATTGCAAGACCATTCACCGCTCGAGCAAGACCAAGTGTTGGACCTGCTGATAGCCACCGAAGTCACGATCCCACAAGCCAACAGCGCTGAATGTTTGCAATATTACCAGCAAAATCCAAACCGCTTTGTCACCTCGCCGCTGCTTGAAGTACGGCATATTTTGCTGCCAGCAGCGCCAGAGGCCGCAGAAGAGCGCGCCAAAGCCAAACAACTGGCCGAATCGATTATTGCTGAACTGCATAAAGCCGCCGACTTTGGCAGCCTTGCCGCCAACTATTCGGTGTGCAGTACCAAAGACTGCGGCGGTTTGCTTGGGCAAATTAGCAAAGGTCAAACGGTGCCGGAATTTGAACGGCAGGTATTTAAAGCCCAACCTGGCTTAATGCCCTATCCGGTTGAAAGCCGTTACGGCATGCATGTGGTGAATGTACTGCGCCGCATTGAAGGTGACTTATTACCCTATGAAGCCGTGGCACAAAAAATTCGTGATTATTTAAATGAAAAAGTCCGGCGCAAAGCCATCGCCCAATATATTGAAACGCTAATCGGCGACGCCCGCATCGAAGGTTATGACTTTGCCCTGAGCAGCTCACCGTTAATGCAGTAAGCCATTCAACTAAACCGCAATACGAGGCTGAGGGTTCAGCCTCGCTGATTTATACCCGTTGAGTTGTACCAGGTGAGTTAGATCGGGTGAAATATACCCATTGAGTTATACCGGCTGATTTATCTGCAACGCCTTATTTCTAGCAGGTGATTTATCTGCGCCACACGGCCATCAGATATAACATCAACGTCGCTGACTGACATGACTTTAAAAGATCACCCAAAGTTTCCACTCGTTTGGGCTTCACTGCCGCTCTGGCCCAGCCGTTGCATCAATCGCTATGGACAGCGAAGAGCGAGTTGCGCTTGTTTCAAACTGTTGATCTCGAAAAAACGAATGTTGGCTTAGCCTTATTTGCAGGCATTCGTTGTTTCGTGAACATAGCGAATTGCCACAGGCATCGGATCAAATGAAGCGCATTTTTACAGGGGATGGTTATTTATTGTCTAGAGATCTGATTATTTTTAACAGATGTTCAGGAATACCTCCTGAGACTGCAACTCTAAATGCAGCATAAGCCTCGCATAAATTGTCATGTAATTGTGAAGGACTTTCGTGTGAGTAATTCCATTGATCCCGATACAGGTCATTATTTGGTAACACATTACAATCCAACGAAAATTGTTACTGATCGAATGTCAAACTAAGTCAATCTGGGGCACAGCGTGAATGACGGTTGTTCATTCACGCTGTATCTGACCACTCACTGGATATTTCGATCGTTAGGACGACTATTGTGCAAATACTTACGTATGCAAACTGGTTCTTACTAACCCGACGCAACTGAGAGCGCTGCGTATTCATGCTATCCACGTTGGCCTTCGCTTCCTATGCAATCAGGCTGAACAATTTCTAAGCTACCTGTTCGGCAGTGAAAAGTGTCCGGCCGCATAAAACTGCGCTCCTTCATTTCTAAGCTTGATTCTTATGGAATTTGGCCCGCTTTAAGGTTTCATGCTTTCAATTTTGGCTGGGCTTAAGGTTTTGGGGGTTATACTTCGAAACACGTCACGAATATCGAGAAAAATTGCAAATGCATATACTGATAATTGAAGATGATATCGATTTAGGCTTTGCACTACAGCAAGCTTTGAAATCTGAAGGCATTAGCAGTGTATGGCTTCGTCGTATCGCTGAAACTCCCAAGACGCTTGAAGACCTGGCCTACGACTGTGTACTTCTCGATATCTCACTTCCTGATGGAAACGGTTTTGATTTACTCGCTCGATGGAGGAGTATCGGGCTGAGTATTCCCATCATTATGATCACCGCGCGCTCAGGCCTAGACGATAAAATCGCAGGGCTCGACGGTGGTGCTGATGACTTTGTAGTCAAACCTTTCGCTATGGCCGAGCTGCTTTCCCGAGTCAGAGCTGTTTTACGTCGCTATGCAAATCAATCTAGTTCCTATTGGCATTTTGGACATTTGAAAATAGATCCTCGTGGTTACAGAGTTTGGTTGGATGAAGTGGAAGTTGAGCTTTTGCGCCGAGAGTTTCAAGTCTTAGTCGAATTAGCGCGTGAGCCTGGAATTGTTGTACCGAAGGGGCTACTCGCACAGCGATTGGAACCTTTAGGAGACGCACTCACGTTCAGCCTGTTGGAAGTTTACATCTCAAATATTCGCCGAAAAATTGGTACCAGCTGGATCCGCACAGTACGAGGTGTTGGCTATATGTTGGTGCCATAACTATGCTCAAGCGAATTCTTAAACCAACTTTATTGAAGCGAGTTATTGCAACACTGTTGATTGCATTGGCTGTCGTATGGGTCGCATTAATGGCTTACTACTACTGGGTAGAAACATCAGCACATAGCAGTGCAAATAGACAACTCGAGCGCGGAAATATCGTCAAAGCTGAGCTGGCAAAAATCGACAATATCAGCCAAGCAATCCAGGCAGCCTCATTATTCTCATCAATGTTTAATACCATATATGTAAAAGCCGACTTACCTATTCGGTATGTCGTATTACTGGAAAATCGGGCTGGCGATAGATTGTTTAGTTCGTTAGCAACAGACAATATTCGTTTTACAGAGTTAAAAAATGAGATTTCAGTAAGCGTCATTGACGGCACTAAATATACCGTTTATCGAGGAGTGATGGGAAATCTGGTCGTATTTTTAGGCGAACCTGCCTCTCCGCCATTATGGTTGCTAACCCGTATCAGCAGCAATTTGACGATTTCGGTACTTATCTCGCTTCCCTTGTTGTTGTTACCTATTTGGTTCGCCGTAAGTAGAGGGCTTTCTCCATTACGTAATTTTTCTAACAATATATCAAAGCGGGGACCTGATGACCTCGAACCGTTGGAACTAAATGTTAAGTACTCAGAACTAGAACCACTCGTTAATGCTCTGAACAGGTTGTTTAGCCAGCTAAGGGCAAAAGTTGCCCGGGAAAAAAGCTTTGTACAAGACGCTGCACATGAATTACGGACACCAATTGCGGTAATTTCCGCACAAGCACACGTTATGTCAATGGCCTCCAATCAAGAGGACCGGACACAAGCTGCAAAATACCTCGAAAGTGCAATTTCGCGTGTGTCGCATCTGATCGAACAACTTCTGACATCCGCAAGAATTGATAGCTGTGATCTAAAAACACTCACATTGCTCGATGTCGCTCAATTATTGAGGCAGGAGCTCGCCAACGCAACCCAACTAGCGATGAGGCGCAATATTGAGCTTTCACTAGAGTCGCCAGATATTGTTACGGCGAGGATTGATGCTACCCCCCTTCAATCTATTTTCCAAAACCTACTTTCCAACGCCATACGTTACGGCCGACAAGACGGGATCGTGGTGGTTGAGTTACGCACTGAAGGAAACTTGATGACTATAACTGTTGCAGATGATGGGCCAGGAATAGCTGAAACAGAGAGAGAAATGGTGTTTGAACGATTCTATAGAGTAGCAGGAACAGATATTCCAGGGTCTGGGTTAGGTCTGGCAATCGTGTCACAAGCGGTTTCACGTTTGCACGGTTCCCTTAGTTTAGAAAATGGGCTGCGAGGATGTGGTTGTAAATTTACGATCCAACTACCTCTAAAACACAACTGAATAAATAATTAATAGGCAGAAACTACTGATGAGTCTTTCATCCCAAATATCAACGCACACACAATCTGAGAAAAAAAAGATTTCCTGGGGACGCCGTTTATTCAAATGGACATGGCGTACAGTCCTTGCTCTATTTTTGTTAGCAGGAATGCTCTTTGCGGCCCTCTATTTCTCTGCAATGGATACCGAACAACCTGTAGGCTTTCAAGTTCAGCAAGCAAGAAGTACTGAAGGGAAGCCAATACCCATCGGTATTTGGTATCCCACGACTAGCCCACTCACATCAGTGTGGGCCAATAGTTTATTTATGCGGGTTGCAAAAAACGGTGAAGTTAAAGGTACTGGTCTTCCTTTAATCGTTCTATCTCATGGAACAGGTGGAGGGATTACTAGTCATACAGATTTGGCACTAAATCTAGCTTCTGCCGGTTATGTTGTCGCGGCACCAATGCATAGTGACAATTATCTCGATTCGAGTCAGGTAGGCACACCAGAATACTTCCAAGGCCGCAATGAGCAGATCAGTACAACTATCGATTTCATGTTAAAACAGTGGAATTCAAGTAACTCCATTGATGCGAACAAAATCGGTGCTTATGGATTCTCAATTGGTGGATTTACAGTATTAACGGCCATTGGAGCAAATCCAAAACTGAGTGATGTTGCCGCATATTGCGCTAATAACAAAGAATTTGTGTGTGACATGCTTGCCCAATCCAAGTCATTCTTGTTAAGCCAACAAATTCCCACCGGAGTTGATGATTTTAATCATGACCTTCGAATCAAAGCCGCGGTTCTTGCAGCACCAGGTTTAGGATTCACATTCCCCAATGCACTCAACAATGTCACTGTTCCAATTCAAATTTGGCAGGGTGAACAAGACCAATTAGTCCCATATGAGACTAATTCAAAGTTGATAAACGAGAGTTTACCTAACAAGGCTGAGTTTCATTTAGTCCCAAATGCATCGCATTATTCATTCCTAACCCCATGCGGAATGCTGAGTTTCATGCCAATTTGCGGCGACCCAGATCTATTTGACCGTACAGAATTCCACCAGAAAATGAACAAGCAAGTAATTGATTTTTATCAACAGAACCTGAAGTGAACTGGGTGTTGGATATATAAAACTAAGCTGAATGAATGTAACCGTTCACTCTAAGGCGTATTGACGTGCTAATTCAACGTAACAGCTAAACACTTTTCATCACATTGACCATTGCGGGCGGGTCTGCTGGACGTGATTGAAGACATATATGGGCGCTCCCATAACTGTCAAGTCCAGTTCCAGAATTTCAAAGTCGCGAAGGGATCTACATTTGAGAGAATGCTAGTGGCTCCAACCAAAAACATAGAAAACTTTATTAAGAATGGAACACCTTTAGAATCAACAGCCGCTGCCTCATTTTATGTTGCGGTTACACGTGCCAAGCAAAGCCTTGCAATCATACTCGACCAACCCGGTAAATCTTCTCTAGGTTATTGGGTTCCATGATCTTCGAAGTTTGAGGTGGCACGCTGATTTTTAGCACGCCGTTGTAGTATAAAAATGGGTGAGTAGTACAGGTTTTTTACAATCGTTCAGACAATTCGTTAAAGTAACTAAATTTTGAGAGCCACGGCTAATTTATTCATAGAAATGTCCGCTTTCAGTGAAAAGCGCCGATTTAATCAAATTTCAGTGAATATCCGCTATTGGCACAAAACCACTAACAACAAAGTGCTACATCAGTGCAAATGAGGGAGTAGTGAATTTGCAACGAGCGGCAACACGCGTTGGCCAATGGCTGGCGCTTTAACTGCAATAAACCAATAACCGCTTTAATACGGCATCTTCCCCCAGCAACCACTTTGCCCGTCGCGGTACCCTCGCTACCATGCCCGAGGTAACCCCTCTACCCACTACAGAGTAACCCATTCATTTTGTTATGTTTTCACTAATCAAGCCTTATAATTGGCGGGCTTTTCTACCGCCTTGATGAGGGAAATTATGAAAAAAGCTCAGTCGATTTCGACCCACTCTTTACGTTTAATGACAGTCGCCCTCTGTGGCTTGACCATCAGCGGTGCGCACGCAGCAACACCAAGCTCCGTTCTTTCGGCTGCTACTGCCGCTGAGGCGCTTAAACAAAGCACAGTTGCGCTGCAATTTCGTTATCGCTTTGAGAACGTCGATCAGGACAACCTGTTGCGAAATGCCACGGCGTCTACCTTACGTAGCCGTTTAACGCTGAATACCGGCAGCTGGCTCAACAGCAAGGCGTTGCTTGAAATTGATCAAGTCAGCAACCTTGGCACAGAGCGCTACTACAGCACCGTCAATGGCCATAGCCAATATTCGGTGGTAGCAGACCCAACCGGCACCGACATCAATCAGGCGGCATTGCTGATGAGCCCTTATCAAGGCAGTCAGTTCACGGTTGGCCGGCAACGGGTAAACCTGCAAAACCAGCGTTTTATTGGCAGTGTCGGCTGGCGGCAAAACGAACAAACGTTTGATGGCGTGCGTTTTACCCAACAACTGCCGCAAAACTGGCAGCTTGATCTAGCAAGTTTTCATAATGCCAACCGCATTTTTGGCCCCAAAGGCAACGCCGCCGATTTACATGGCCGCTTTAACCTCGCGGTATTGAACTGGCAACCGCTGCCACAACAATTGGTCAGCGCATTTCATTACGATGTCGATTTTGACAACTTAGCCGCCCGTAACAGTCTGACCCAAGGGGTCGAATACAGCGGCAATTTAGCGACGTTACCGGCGTTTAAGTGGCAACTGGCGGTTGCGTCACAACAGGATGCGCACCAGGCGCCCGTAGACTTTAACCACCATTATCACCGGCTTGATGTTAACTACAGCTTTGACAAGTTCAGCGTCAAACTGCTGCAAGAGCGGCTATCGGGTAATGGTAAAACGGCGTTTCAAACCCCTTTTGCGACTTTGCACGCCTTTCAGGGTTTTGCTGATTTATTTCTAACCACGCCCAATAGCGGCCTGCGTGACCATGCCCTGGAATTGACCGTGCCGTTGTCGGCAGTGAAAGTAGGTGCCAGTTGGCATCGTTACGACAGTGACGCTGGCAGTCAACGGTTAGGCTCTGAGCTAAACGCGACTGTGGCGTATGACGCATTACCACAACTGAATCTCTTGCTTAAAGTGGCACGCTACAGTGCCAACAGCTTTAGCGTAGACACCAATAAAGTGTGGCTGATGGCAACCTATAGCTTGTAATTTCCTTTATAAACCACGCTTTACCACAGTTTTTTGCCACGCCATTCTGAGGGTTTCGGATGGCGTTTTTTTTGCCTTGAAGAAGGCGGCTTTTTTAATTGGGTGTTGGCTCGCCGTCAGCCGCAGGGCTGTGGTTGTCGGGCTTTGCCTATTAAGAGGCGCTTACAGCGCGACGGTTACCGGGCTATCGTTACCGGGCTATCGTTACCGGGCTTTGGTTACAGGACTATCGTTACAAGGTTTTGGATCCAGCAAATCACCGCCATTACCTCTGTAGGGGTAGGAGTTCCAGATAGCTCGCGCTCTGTAGCAATGCCGCCCCAACACCGGCGCTCATTGTTTGATCCAGATCAAACTTCAAACCCACGCCAAGTCTAAGCTAACACCATATCTAGTAGTTATTTTTAAAAACAACACAAGATGATGGGTTATGAGCATGCTTTATTATTATGCTGAAGATGTGGTTTGGCAGGAAGTTCCTGGCGAAACCAGCTTGGCTTTTACCATCAGCGGCTGCCCGCTGGGCTGTAAAGGCTGCCACAGTGCCCAAAGTTGGCCTGCCACCGCTGGTTTAGCGCTGACACCAACGGTACTGCAACAAAAACTCATTCAATATCAAGGGCTGATTAGCTGCGTATTGTTTTTAGGCGGCGAATGGCAACCTGCGCAGCTGCTTTTACTATTACAACTTTGCAAACAGCAGCAGCTGAAAACTTGTTTGTACACCGGTCTCGATTTCCCACCAGCCGAATTATTACCGCTCTTAGATTTTGTAAAAACCGGCCGCTGGCAAGCAGAGCATGGCCCGCTTGGCACTGTCGGCTCCAATCAGCGTTTTTTTGATTTAAACCAGTTACAAGAGCTGAGTTGGAAGTTTCGACAACCACCACTGAACAGCCCGCCGAAACAGCTGACACAGACATTTTTTTTGACCACCACCACATCTTAAAAAAACAGCATAAGGACTATCACCATGCAACGACTGATGCGCCACCAGGTACAACAAAAACTCGACTTTATTGACCACTATCTGCAAGCCGCCAATGCCGCCGACGGCTCTAAAATGGATGCCAATGCCAATGTAACGCAAAAAAACATTGCCACCTTAGAAACGGAGTTGATGAAAGATTATTTTATTCAGGTCAACCGCGCACAAGTCAGTCAAAAAATTGCGCAGTTATTTGGCGAAGAACTGGCGCTTGAATATGTCCGGCAAATTGAAGCGCATGAAATTTATGTGCACGATGAAACCAGCCTCAAGCCCTATTGTGTCTCAGTCACCATGTATCCATTTTTGCGCGATGGCCTGACCAAACTGGGTGGCGAATCAAAAGCGCCGCAGCACTTGGAATCGTTTTGTGGCTGCTTCGTCAATTTTGTGTTTGCCGTCAGCAGCCAGTTCGCCGGCGCTGTCGCGACTGTAGAATTTTTGGCCTACTTTGATTATTTCGCCCGCAAAGATTATGGTGATAATTATCTGATCAGCCATCGCAAATTGATTGAAAACCATCTGCAGCATGTTGTTTATGCCTTAAATCAACCGGCGGCCGCCCGCGGCTACCAAAGTGTATTCTGGAATATTTCGATTTATGATCAATTCTACTTTGAGTCGATGTTCGGCAATTTTGTGTTTCCGGATTTTGTTAAACCGAGCTGGGATTCGGTGTCGGCATTACAGGACTTTTTCCTAAGCTGGTTTAATACCGAGCGTGAAAAAACCATTCTGACCTTCCCTGTGGTCACAGTGGCGATGCTGACTGAACCTGCCCCGCTTACCAGCCAAAACACGGCGCCGGAAAAAATGAGCGCTGATATAAGTTCTGACAATTCCAACTTTCACAAAACCCCGAGTAGCGATAGCTGCAACTTCCAAACCAATTCACTCAGTCGCTGCAAGGATCAGCCGTTTGCCGCCAAAATGGCACAACAACTCGCCGACGGCAGCGCATTTTTCATCTACTTATCCGACACCGCCGATTCACTGGCATCCTGTTGTCGCCTTCGAAGCGAAATAAGCGATAACACGTTCTCCTATTCGCTTGGCGCTGGCGGTGTGGCGACCGGCTCGATAAATGTTATCACCATCAATATGAACCGCTTGGTGCAGGATGGCCGGGATCTGGCACAAGAAGTCGATAAAATTCACCGATATCAGGTGGCTTATCGCAGCTTAATGGAAGAATACCTTGACGCAGGTTTACTGACTGTTTATGACGCCGGTTTTATCAGTCTCGACAAACAATTTTTAACCATCGGCATTAATGGCATGGTTGAGGCGGCAGAGTCGCAAGGGCTAGAAGCCAGCAACAACCAGCCTTATATCAACTTTGTACAACAGCAATTAAAAGTTATCTTTGATGCCAATAAAGTGGCCAAGGCCACCTATGGCTACCTCTTTAACACCGAATTTGTGCCTGCCGAAAACCTTGGTATCAAAAACGCAAAATGGGACAAAGCCGACGGTTATTTTGTGCCACGAGACTGTTATAACTCATATTTTTATGTGGTTGAAGATAACAGCTGCCATGCGCTGGACAAATTTCAGCTGCACGGCCGCGCCTTGCTTGACTATCTGGACGGCGGCTCAGCGCTGCATTTAAATCTGGATGAAAAATTAGCCAGCGCAGGCTATCTGCAATTGCTGAATATTGCCGCCAGTACCGGCTGCAACTACTTCTGCGTGAACGTAAAAATTACTATCTGTAATCATTGTGAAGGCATCGATAAGCGTACTTTAACCGCCTGCTCACATTGTGGCAGTACCGACATTGACTACGGCACCAGAGTGATTGGGTATCTCAAGCGGGTTTCCGCCTTTAGCAAAGGTCGGCGCACTGAACATCAACTTCGGCACTACCACCGTCAAATTGCCAAACAAGCCGTGCCGCAATCTGCCGCCACGTAAATACCTCTAAAGAGGGAGCCTGGCTCCCTCTTTTTCCCAATAACCGCCGCGCTGGCAGTTGCTACACTAACCGCTGCCGTTTACAAAGCCATTTTTAAAGCTATTTATACAGCTATATACAGCTATATACAGTATGAAATTGCCCCGGAGTGATGCATGAACATCGAAAGTTATCAGGATTTAATCAGCGCTGCGACAGCACAGTCCGAGCCGCAACGACTGCTATGGGTATTTGCCAAAGCCGAGCTGCCAACCGGTTATACCCAAAACCAACACGACAGTTACCAGTCAGGCCAAGGCGGCACCTTAAGCCCAGTACTGTGTGTTGATAAATTACCAGAAGAAATTCCGCAATTTGCAGTACTCGCCAGTGAATCGGTCGCCACTGGAATCGACTGGGATATTGCGTTTGTCTCCGCTTTGGCTGGCCGCGCAGGTTTTGCTCCAAACAGTGACGAAGCCGAACAACCGCTCAAGATGATGTTGGCCAAAATCCAATCGGGCATGATTGCCGATTTTTTGACATTTGATAAACAAGGTGAAATTGTCGCGTTATTTTGATTCGGCTTTCAAGCGCTCTTAGCTATCCATCTTGTTGAAACTGGTATTTTCAGTGTCCAGTTCTTTTAAGCAAGCCTTCATCGAAGCGCCCATGCCACCAAGTTTTGATCGCCACTTGTAAAAAGTGGCCGAACTCATGCCATATTCACGACAAAGCGCAGGAACGGGCGCCCCGCTTTAGCTTGTTTTAACATCACCAACATTTGGCTGCCACAAAATTTTGATGTTTTCATCCAGAATCTACAGCGTTTATGTTACGAGAAAAATCTACCTTTGACGCCAGTGAATTTGATGAATGATGACCCTTCCCAAGCACAATCCTCAGTAAACGAAGAGTGCTGCGAAAAAGAGCGAAGCGTTACATCTTGCCTGAAAAAAGATAACGGCCAAAAGACAGCACCGTTCGTATATTAAAAAAACCGTTACACCATTCGCGCAAAACATTATTCACTGCATGCTGTTAAGCAGCAGCTGGCTTTTTGATCCAACCGTTATTCCCTCTGCACCGGCTGTCATATCCATCATTGCCAAATAATCGATAATCAGCTTATGATCAAAAAAACAAGGAGCTCATGATGCAGCAACACTATTGTCTGGCTTTCGCCCTATGTGTTATCGGCGGTTGTCATGCACAACCGGCCATCAGCCAATTCACCGAACAGTTTTCGTTGGTGACTGTCCAGCTTGGTGATAAGTTATTTCAGGTACAACTGGCTGACACCGCAGCCAAAAGAAGTCAGGGTTTAATGGGACAAATCCCATTACAACATGGCATGTTGTTACTCCATCAAACACCCAACCCGATGGTGCTATGGATGAAAAACACCCCAAGTGCGCTGGACGTCGCATTTATTGATGCCAATTGGCAGGTTGTTGGCATCACACAAATGCAGCCCTTTAGTGAGGATTTACATGCCTCGCCAGGACCTGTCATCGGCGCTTTAGAAATGCCATTGGGTTGGTTTGATAAAACAAAGATCCGTCTCGGTCAGAGGCTTATTTTGTGCTTACAGCCGCAATGCCAAGCAACAACATCTGGCGCCGCCAAAAATTAACAGCTCCAGTGAACAACTAAACGGCAATGCGGCCTTCGATCAGATTTGCATCAAACAAC
>JBBKWN010000041.1:0-8035 GCA_037968955.1 Rheinheimera sp.
CCCTTATATCACGCCAGAGTTTTGTTTTCGCTTTCACTATTTTGCCATTCGTAAAATGCACTTTTTACAACGCGCGCGCGCGTTGGTTGCTTTTCCGGGTGGTTTTGGCACGCTCGACGAACTCTTTGAAACGCTGACACTGCTGCAGACCGGTAAAGCTCGTAAAGTACCGGTCATTTTATTTGACGAGCAATTTTGGCGTCGGTTAATTAATTTTGAGATGTTGGCAGAAGAAGGATTAATCCACCCAGATGATTTAAAACTCATCCAGTTTGTCGATAGTGCAGAAGAAGCCTGGCAAGCCATCGGCCACTCTTATCAAATTCTGGAACCATAAAAACTTCGTAAATCAGTCAAATAGCTGTCACCTGACGTCACTACACTGCCAGCGTGATGAATACTTCAGGTAAGCTATATGGACAAAAATGCTTTGAAAATAGTGCTATGTGAACGTTTAACGCTCGCCAGAATTCCATTTTTGCGTCAGGGAAATCAGCTGACGACCGCAGCTGCCGTATTGCAATTCCAGCCGCAGATGCTGATTATGCGCAAGCCAGGTAAAGCAGAACGACATTTGCCTTACCATAAAATCCGTATCAGTCAGTTGTTATTAAATCTGCAACAAACCCAATAAAAAAGGCAGCCTTGCGGCTGCCAAAGTCGTTTGGACTATAACGTCCTACCCTCGACCACGTAAAAATCAGCAATTATTCTAAAGGTTTACCACAGGCAATGAGACCCTCATCCGCATTACCTGATCCTTCCAAATCAGCTTCCCTCAAAACTGATTCATGGTGTTGTCTTTACCGCCAGCTTTTAACGCGGCTTCGCCAGCAAAGTACTCTTTATGGTCATCACCAATGTCCGAACCCGACATATTCTGATGTTTGACACAGGCGATACCCTGACGAATTTCCTGCCGTTGCACCCCTTTGACATACCCCAGCATTCCCGCTGCACCAAAGTACTCTTTTGCCAGATTATCGGTCGACAATGCTGCCGTATGGTAGGTTGGTAAAGTAATCAGGTGATGGAAAATACCGGCACGTTTAGCACCATCGGCCTGGAAGGTACGAATACGCTCATCCGCTTCTATCGCTAAATCGGTGGTATCGTAATCAATGCTCATCAATTTAGCGCGATCATAAGCCGTGACATCTTTGCCGTCAGCCTGCCATGCATCAAACACTTGCTGGCGGAAGTTCAGCGTCCAGTTAAAGGATGGGCTGTTGTTGTAAACCAGTTTGGCGTTGGGAACCACGGCACGAATACGATCCACCATTTCAGCAATCTGACCGACATGCGGTTTTTCAGTTTCAATCCACAGTAAGTCGGCGCCGTGTTGCAATGAGGTAATACAATCCAGAACTACGCGGTCAATACCTGAGCCTTGCTTGAACTGGAACAAACCACTTTGCAAGCGTTTAGGTTTTAGCAGTTTGCCATTGGCTTTCACCACCACATCACCGTTTTGAATATCGGCAGCAGATTCGATGTAGTCGCCATCAAGGAACGCATTATATAAATCGCCTAGATCACCCGGCTCGTTAGTCACGGCAATTTGCTTGGTTAAACCTGCGCCTAAAGAATCGGTTCGGGCAACGATAATCCCGTTGTTAATGCCTAACTCTAAAAATGCATAACGCACGGCGTTAATTTTCGCCAGAAAATCAGCATGCGGCACTGTCACTTTGCCATCTTGGTGGCCACATTGTTTTTCATCCGACACCTGGTTTTCAATTTGAATGGCACAGGCGCCCGCTTCAATCATTTTTTTCGCTAACAAATACGTTGCCTCGGCGTTGCCAAAACCGGCGTCGATATCGGCAATGATAGGAACTACGTGCGTTTCGAAATTGTCGATTTTGTGTTGTATTGCCGCCACTTTAGTTTGATCATCCGCAGCACGAGCATCGTCTAAATCGCCGAATAAACCACCGAGCTCACGCGCATCGGCCTGGCGTAAAAAGGTATACAATTCCTCGATTAAAGCCGGCACCGCAGTTTTCTCGTGCATCGATTGATCAGGCTGTGGGCCAAACTCTGAACGCAGTGCGGCAATCATCCAACCTGATAAATACAAATAACGACGTTTGGTACTGCCAAAATGTTTTTTAATAGCAATGAGTTTTTGCTGACCAATAAAACCATGCCAGCAACCCAGCGACTGTGTGTACTGCGAACTATCCGCATCATAAGCCGCCATGTCCGCCCGCATGATGTCTGCGGTGTACTGCGCAATGTCCAGACCGGTTTTAAAGCGGTTTTGCAATTGCATCCGCGCGGCATATTCGGCGCTGATCGCATTCCAGGCACTACCTTGAGCTTGCAGGGTTTGCTCAAGTGCATTGATATTCTGTTGATAAGCTGACATAGCGGCATCCTCTGGGTTATTCATCACACTTAAAGTTAGTTCCTTCAGCAGACGAATGTTGTTGGTCATGCTGTTGACAAACACTATAGGTTTCAAAACATCAATTCATGAAGCTAATTTTTTTGATTCCCACCATTCATTGTGTGAATATATAACTCTGCGTAAAGGAGGGTGGCATGAATATCAGTAAAATCGATTTGAACCTGTTGGTGTACCTAGATGTTTTGCTTCGGGAAAAGAATGTGACCCGCGCTGCGAACCAACTTAGCATCACACAACCTGCAATGAGCAATGGCTTGAAACGGCTGCGTGATTTATTAAACGACCCGATTCTAGTGCGAACCAGCGATGGCATGGTACCGACTGAACGCGCTAAAGAATTAGCACCAGTGGTGCGGGGTATTTTGCTCACCTTAGAAGAAACCTTACAACCGAACCGAGATTTTGAACCCCAACACAGCCATCGGGTGTTTCGGATCATGGCCAGCGACTACGCCGCATCGACGCTAATCCCGGCGCTGTTAAAACGCTTGCGAGCGCAAGCGCCAGGGACGTCATTGGATATCATGACACCAAGTGACGTAACCTTTCACGACGTTGAAAACGGCCGGGTTGATATGGCGATTAACCGTTTTGACCAACTGCCACAATCCTTCCACCAAAAAACCATCTGGCGCGACAGTTTTGCTTGCCTGGTGCATAAGCAAAATCCTATTTTGGCCAACTTTAATCTCGATAGTTATTTAAAAGCGCAGCATATCTGGGTCAGTAAAACCGGTTTTGGTGTGGGGGTTGGGATGGACCCGGCAGATGTCCAAAAGCTCGGTTGGGTCGATGAAGCTTTAGCTAAATTTGGCAAGCAACGCAATATCAGCGTCTTTACTCGCAACTACCACGTCGCGATGCATCTGGCGGTAGAAACCGATTTGATTGCGACTTTACCGCTACGAGCGGCACAGTTGTATCGTAACGACTCGACCATGCAGGTATTGGATCCACCGTTTCCTATTCCATCAATTGAATTAAAAATGATCTGGAGCCCGTTATTACATCAGGATGCCAGTCATATTTGGCTTAGAAGGTTAATCGTTGAAATTGCTGATGAATTAACACAATGAATGCACAATGATCACAAAAGCGCTGCTATAGCATTTTTTAGCAGCTCACTATTACATTGATAAAAAAGCAGCGGAGCCTTAGCTCCGCTGCTTTTGTTTACCCTAATAACTCATAAGCTGGCAGGGTTAGGAAGTCCACTAGCTCATCAGCCGTGGTGATACTTAAAAGCAAAACAGACGCCTTGTCAAAGTTTTGTTGTTGCCACAACTCAGCGCCAACTTCAGCTTTGACGACTTCTGACTCTTCAACCAACATTTGACTAAAAAGTGCCTTGTCTATTAATTTGCCATTAGACAACGACTTGCCATGTTTGATCCATTGCCAAATTGAGGTTCGGGAAATTTCAGCGGTGGCCGCATCCTCCATTAAACCATAAATAGGCACACAACCTTTCCCACTGATCCAAGCGGCAATATATTGCAATGCCACACGAATATTCGTGCGCATACCCGCTTCAGTCCGTTCACCTTTAGACGGTTCTAATAAATCTGCGGCAGTGATAGGCGCATCATCATTACGTAACACATGCAACTGATTGGGCTTATCTGCTAATTTGGCGTTAAAGACGCCATTTGCTGTCGCTGCCAGCCCAGGATGCGCCACCCAAGTGCCGTCATGGCCATTGTTCGCTTCCAGGCTTTTATCGGCAGTTACTTTGGCCAAAATCGCTTCGTTTTGCAGAGCGTCTTTTGATGGGATGAAGGCGGCCATCCCGCCCATCGCTAACGCCCCGCGGCGGTGACAGGTTTTAATTAGCAACCGCGAATAAGCACTTAAAAACGGCTCATTCATAGTAACCACTTGTCGATCAGGCAGCACTCGGTCTGGATGGTTTTTTAAAGTCTTGATATAGCTGAAAATATAGTCCCAGCGGCCACAATTCAATGCGACGATATGATCTTTTAGGCTATATAGAATTTCATCCATTTCAAATACCGCAGGCAAAGTTTCAATCAAGACTGTGGCTCGAATTGTACCAACCGGCAGCTTAAAATAGGCTTGAGTAAAGCGGAACACGTCATCCCACCACTTAGCTTCTTGGTGGCTTTGCAGCTTCGGTAAATAATAATAAACACCGGAACCAGTTGATAAACGCTGTTGATAATTATGGAAAAAGTATAAAGCAAAGTCAGTCAATGACCCTGGAATTTGCTCGCCGTCGACGGTTAAATGACGTTCCCATAAATGCAAACCCCGCACCCGAGCGATTAACAGCGCCGGATCTTCACGTAGCTCATAGCACTTACCGGATATTGGATCTTCATAACTGATAGTACCTAAATTGGCATCTTTAAGATTAATTTGTCCTTCAATCACACCACTCCAGCTCGGTGCTTGTGAATCTTCAAAATCAGCCATAAACACTTTCACATCAGCATTTAGCGCATTAATAATCATCTTGCGATCGACAGGACCGGTAATTTCGACTCGACGGTCTTGTAAATCGGTTGGAATGGCAGCGACTTGCCAATTGCCAGCGCGAATATCAGCAGTTTCTGGCAGGAAATCAGGTAACGCCCCGCTATCATAACGGGCCTGCACTTGCTGACGCGTAGCCAGCAAGCTTTTTAATTGCGGCCGAAAAGCCCTGACCAGTGCCACCAAAAACGCCGAGGCTTCCTCAGTCAGGATCTCTTCATATGCGGGTTGCATCGCACCGTGAATGGTTAATTGTGCTCGTTCTATTTTCATGATCGGGTCCTTATGTTGCGTTGCCTAACAAGATCAGGCGATTTTGATACTCAATAGCCAAGTCATAGCGACAAATTAAGTCAACTGCTGTGACCGATACTATAAGCGCAATCCAGCCGCAGACCGTTATCAATGCCATTAATACTAACAATGACTGACATAAATTTAAAAAATACCAGATTTGTTCACTTCCGCTCGCTTGTGGCACAACTTCTGCAAAGTCATTCTTGGAAACTGATGTCAAACGGCAATAGTTGCCCTAAGAGTCAAAATTTTGTCAGAGGTCGATATGGAATTTATAATTTTATCACTGGTATTGCTGGCAGCTGTTGCTGCTTTGATTGTTACCCGCTTTATTAACCATGGAAATCCATTCCCTTTTACAAAACGTGGTCAATTATTTACGCAAATAGAACGGTCTTTTTTATCGTTACTTGAAAAGGCAGTTGGCGATAAATATAAAATTATCAACAGAGTAAAACTAGCCGACATTCTGGAATTAAAAGACAATGCCGACGCTAAAACCCGGCGTACTGCTTTATTAAAACTTAATGCCAAGTATTTAGACTACGTATTGTGCGACAGCAATGATATGAGCATTGTCGCCGTTGTCGATTTGGTCAACAACAGCAACAAGGCTGGTCACAAAGCGATTCCCGACTGGTTTGTTAGTGGTGCACTCGAGGCTTCAGGCATCCCATATATCCGAATGAAAATTAAAGCTGGCTACAGCGTGGCCGATATACAACAAGGTCTCGCTGCAAAACTTGGTAAATTACCAGCAATACCGGAACCGATGATCAAAGGCACGATGAAAAAAGGTCCAACACGACCAGTACGCCCTTTGACGCCAGTGTTGTCAGCGTCACAATTAAAAACCAGTTCCACTGCTATGGTGCAGATATCGTAAAAAACGGAACGCAGAATCTTAACGCTTTGGAAGATTGAGTCACTCCGAGCGAAAAGCCCCGGCCCCGCTTGCTGCAACAAGCGGGGCTTTTTTATAGGCGAAAAACAAATACATACAATCAAACCTAAAGTATTTTATCTACTGCACCGAAACAAATACTCAATTAAATCATAATGCAAAGAACGTCATTTCTACCGACCTCTACATTACTTCGCTGATCGTCCAAACTTGATATTAAAGTCTACTCGTCCACAGCCGATAACAATGGTGATGTATTAGCATGGGAGGTTCTATGACTGAAGGCATCGGTGGCGCGGCTGTCAGCCAAAGCTACGAAATGTTGAGTGTGGCACTTGCCAAAACTCAACAAAAACAAGAAGGGAAAATGACGATGCAACTGTTAGCGAGTGCAATAACTGCCTCACCAACCGCATCGGCACCTGTCGGGAATATTGGGCAGAATATTGACCTTCGAGTGTGAGAACGCGGGCTTTGCCGGTAACAGGTAAAGCCCTTTTCATTCATGCTTCAGAACAGCCCTTCTTAGGTAACATATTCACACATATAACAGCCTCAACCACTACTTTGCTGCTTTCTAAAATTCATAAACTATTCAGCCCCAGACTATATAATCAAACCAGTTTTCTCGTTCAATTGGACTTCGTGATGACCTCCCATAAAACCGCTTGGATATTAGGTGCCTGCTTTAGCTTTGGTTTGATTGCCGCTAGTTTCACAATGGGACAACAGTTGATGTCCATTAAATCATTAGAGCGGACGGCACAGGTAAAAGGCCTCTCAGAAAGAGATGTCGCGGCAGATACTGTGATATGGCCAATTAAATTCAGCGATGTCGGTAATGACTTATCTACTTTGGTTACCAGCGTCGAACGCAAAAATGAACAAGTCATGGCATTTTTAAAACTAAATGGTTTTAGCCCAGAAGAAATCTCTGTATCTGTTCCGGCAATCGTCGATCGCCAAGCCGGATTCAACGACGGAAATCCAAATCAACCGCGCTTTACTGCAAGTTCAATCGTCACGGTGTATAGCACCCACGTTGATATGGCGCATGGTGCAATGCAAAAGGTCATTGAATTGAGCAAAAATGGCATCGCGATTGCTGGACAAGATTATGATAGTCGAGCCGAATTTTTGTTCACTGGATTAAACAGTCTCAAACCGACCATGATCGAGGAAGCAACTCGCAACGCCAGAGAAGTTGCTGAAAAATTTGCGGCTGATTCGAATAGTCGTGTCGGTAAAATTAAACAGGCGAATCAAGGACAGTTTTCGATCAGCGATCGAGATAGCAGCACGCCACATATCAAAAAAGTACGGGTAGTTGCTACGGTTGATTATTATCTAGCGGATTAAACTGAATTCCCAGCCTTCTCTGTCGGGGCCGCGCTTCAAGAGGTCCGTGGTTAGTCGATTAGAGCATTTAATCCAAGTGGAGCGATACTTAATTTTCGGTTTGGCTTTAATTGTGATCCTTGATATCCGTCGCAGAGCTCTGCATAGCGCTGCCGGACCCACGCCAACACTTTAGCGTAGGGTTTTAACCGTCTTCGCGGTACGACTCTTTAAGTCCTCCACCGCCTTTTAAACTCCTTAATGCAAAAATCCGGCTCATTGAGCGGGCCTTCGTGGTTTATAGCGAGCCTTTCCCGCGCAGAACTCAGGATTGCTCAACCGGTGCCACGCCAACACTTTAGCGTAGGGTGTTAACCGTCTTCGCGGTGCGACTCTACAAGTCCTCTATCGCCAGAATAGCGTGCAATAAAAAAGCCCCAGTCGCTAGACTGGGGCTTTTCTGAAATTGGGAGCCTGGCGGTGTACTACTCTCGCATGGCATCTGCCACACTACCATCGTCGCAGCTGCGTTTCACTTCTGAGTTCGGAATGGATTCAGGTGGTTCCACAGCGCTATTGCCACC
>JBBKWN010000042.1:0-13963 GCA_037968955.1 Rheinheimera sp.
CAGCAAAATCCGTCGTCATCAGGCGGAAATCACTGGATCGATCTTGATCCGCACGCACGACGTAAATTCTGGGCGTTGATTGAACAAATTAAACTACAAGGCCGGACGGTGATCCTGACCACGCATTATATGGACGAGGCAGAGCAGCTATGTGACCAAATTCTGATTATGGATAAAGGTCAAATCATTGCGCTGAATTCGCCACAAGCATTGCTCGCGGAACATTTTAGCGGCGCCTTGTTGCGTTTGCCCGACAATGGGAAAGATCCACAGTTGCCAGATGATGCCAGTTGGAGCCGCGCCGGCGGTTACTTGCAGATTAACAGTCGAGATATCGAACAAACGATCCGCTTGTTACAGGCACAAGATTTTTCGTTGGAAGGTTTGTTTATTAAATCGGCCAATCTCGATGATTTGTTTCTAAAACTGACCGGGCACAGCTTGTCAGCTTGATGGGGTACGATAATGAATATAAAGCGGTTTTTAGCGGTATTTAAAGCCAGAAACTTGGAGTTCTGGCGCGATAAATCTTCCTTAGCATGGAATTTTATTTTTCCGGTACTGCTGGTCGCAGGTTTTGCGGTGGTGTTTAGCAATGGTAATAAAGCCGAGTTTAAAATTGGCGTGTTACAAACCGCAGCGCAGATTGAACCGGCCAGTCACCCGTTTTTGCAAACGCGTTATCTGGAGTTTGTGCCTTATAGCCAAAGCGCCGCGGCACTTAAAAAGTTACAGCATCATCAACTCGATTTACTGGTCGATTTAGCGGCGAAGCAATATTGGCTCAATGATAGCTCTGCCAAAGGATATTTAGCCGAAAAACTGTTTTTACAGCTGTCACCCGATGCCAAAAAAGCGACCGTGAGCGGCCGGCAAATTCGGTATGTTGATTGGGCATTGCCGGGTATTTTGGGGATGAACATGATGTTCTCCTGTTTGTTTGGTGTTGGTTATGTGCTGGTGCGTTATCGGAAAAGTTCGGTGTTAAAACGACTGCAAGCGACCCCTTTAACGGCGTTAGAATTTATTAGCGCGCAGGTTCTATCCAGGCTCGGCATTGTGTTGTTTATCGCCGCTAGTATTTATATGGGTTGTGATTTGTTGTTTGATTTTGTCATGCTCGGCAGTTATCTCGATTTATTGCTGGTGACAGTATTGGGGGCGATAGCAATGATTTCATTAGGTTTGCTTATTGCCAGCCGTTCACGTTCTGAAGAGCTGACCGGTGGTTTGTTGAATATGGCAAGTTGGCCGATGATGATTTTATCTGGCGTCTGGTTCAGTTTAGAAGGTGCTCCTAAAGCGCTGCAGATGTTTGCAGACATCCTGCCGTTAACCCATTTGGTCTTTGCCGCGCGGGCGATTATGACCGATGGTGCGACGCTGTCAGAGTTGATGTATCCAATAGCGATGATGCTGGTTATGAGTGGGTTGTTCTTGTCGATTGCCGCGATGTTGTTCCGTTGGCAAGGCGATGGGCGTTAGTTTGAAACCGACAAGGCACTTTTGTGCCATGTAGGGATTGGTTGGCGGCTCGCTTTAATCAAGCGCCAACCAAGGCTAATCACGAATTGGCAGGGAAGGTGTAGCTGGCACCAATTCCAAGCGGAATATCCAGCGCCCAAAACCCGAGTAAAAATGCCGTCCAAAGTGCCAGTAATGTGACTGAAAAAGGCAACATTAAGGCAATCAAGGTCCCAATACCGGTCGATTTCACGTATTTCTGGCAAAACACTACAATCAACGGAAAATAAGGCATCAACGGGGTGATAATGTTGGTTGAAGAATCACCAACCCGATAAGCGGCCTGGGTTAAATCTGGCGAAACACCAAGCTCCATCAACATCGGCACCATCACCGCACCAATCAGTGCCCACTTGGCCGATGCTGAGCCCACTAATAAATTGACCAGCCCGGTCAGGAACACTATGCCAATGAGGGTGATCCCCATCGGCAATGCCAGCTCTTTTAGCGCGCCGGCACCTTTAATTGCAATCAGAGCGCCAAGATTTGACTGGCCAAAAGCATAAATAAACTGGGCACAGAAAAACGCCATTACAATGTAATAGCCCATACCGCTCATCGCTTTACTCATCCCTTGGATCACATCACGATGGTTTTTCACTGTGCCTGCGGTATAACCATACACAATGCCTGGTACCAGGAAAAACACCAGAATAAGTGCCACAATTGATTGCATCAAAGGTGCGGTGCCATGGGTTAGGCTGCCATCAGTACCTCGCCAAGCCGACGTTTCTGGATAAGCCGATACCATCAATAATATCGCCGTGATTAACATCGATAACATGGCAAAACGCAAACCACGCCGCTCGGCGGTTTTTAATGGCTCCATGCTCGGTAAGGTTGTTGGATCACCATCAATTTGGGTGTGTTTTAGCCGTGGTTCGATCACCTTGTCTGTTAAAAACCAGCCGATCAAAATGATCAATAAAGCCGATGCCGAAGTGAAGTAGTAGTTATTTAGCGGATTCACCACCAGTTCGGCAGCGGCAGGGTTTGCCGATAAACGGGCGGATGCCTGCGTCAAGCCCGCCAACAGCGGATCTAGGCTACTTGGTATAAACAACGACGCCGAAAAACCACCGGAGACGCCAGCAAAAGCCGCGGCAATACCTGCCAGAGGATGGCGACCAGCAGCATAAAAAATAACGGCACCCAGTGGGATCACTAACACATAACCGGCGTCAACCGCGACATGACTTAAAATACCGACGGCTATTAATACCGGTGTTAACAGTAGTTTTGGCGTCACGGCCAGAATTGATCGTAAGCCCGCGTTAATAAAACCGGTATATTCGGCAACACCAAGGCCGAGCATCGCCACCAAGACCACACCCAGCGGCGGGAAGCTGACAAAGGTGCTGACCAGTTTTGCCATAAAGGCAGTAAAAGAACTGCCTTCGAGTAAGTTAATGATTTGAATCGGTTCACCGCTACGCGGGTCAATTTCACTAAAGGTGACGTCCGATAAAGCCCAGGAAATAACCCAGACCGCGGCCATAAATAATGCAAATAATACGGCCGGATCTGGTAATTTGTTACCTATCCTTTCGATAGTGTTCAGGCTGCGATCTAGCCAGTTTTGCTGGGCTAGGGCGGCAGTGCGAGGAGTTTTTGCAGTCATATTTTTTCCTTTTGGTTTTTGCTGCTGCGCGGTGGTCACGAATGACAAGGCCGCTTATTTATAAAAATATCTACTGCGGATTGCAACCAAAATATACGCATTGTAAATGTTCTGTAGAATTCTGGATAAAAAAAGGAGAGCCGTGGCTCTCCTTGCGATGTTCGTTTAGTACTTATGTTTAGTACTTATGTTTAAAACTTATGTTTAGTACTTATAAACCAGCGTCGGCGCGTAAAATATCCGCTTTGTTGGTTTGTTCCCAAGGGAATTCATTACGGCCAAAGTGGCCATAAGCGGCCGTCGCACGATAGATTGGGCGTTCTAACTGCAGCATTTCAATCAGACCGTATGGGCGCAAATCAAAATGGCGGCGGATCAGCGCAATTAACTGATCTTCAGTTAACTTGCTGGTGCCGAACGTTTCGACGCTAATTGAAGTTGGTTCAGATATGCCAATGGCATACGAAACCTGGATCTCACAACGAGCGGCGAGGCCTGCTGCAACAATATTTTTTGCGACATAACGAGCGGCGTATGCTGCAGAACGGTCAACTTTTGATGGATCTTTACCAGAGAATGCACCGCCACCATGACGAGCCATGCCACCATAGGTATCGACAATTATTTTACGGCCGGTGAGACCACAATCGCCCATCGGGCCGCCAATAACAAACCGACCCGTCGGGTTAATGAAAAATTTGGTTTTGCTGGTTAACCATTCGGCTGGCAGCACTGGTTTGATGATGTGTTCCATCACCGCTTCACGCAGGTCAGGGGTCGAGATGGTGTCGCAGTGTTGGGTTGATAACACGACCGCATCAATGCCAACCGGCTTGCCATTTTCGTAGACAAATGACAATTGCGATTTAGCATCTGGGCGAAGCCAAGGCAGCGTGCCGTCTTTACGTACTTTTGCTTGTTGTTGCACTAAACGATGGGAGTACGTAATAGGTGCTGGCATCAATACGTCAGTTTCATTGCTGGCATAACCGAACATTAAGCCTTGATCGCCTGCACCTTGCTCATGCGGGTCTTTCTTATCAACACCTTGGTTAATATCAGGAGACTGCTTACCAATAGCGTTTAATACAGCACATGAGTTGGCATCAAAACCCATATCTGAATGCACATAGCCGATATCACGTATCGTTGAGCGGGTTAATTCTTCAATGTCGACCCAAGCGGACGTCGTAATTTCTCCGCCGACCAGCACCATACCGGTTTTTACGAAAGTTTCGCAGGCGACACGGGCTTTTGGATCTTGTTCCAAAATTGCATCCAATACCGCGTCGGAGATTTGGTCAGCGATTTTGTCCGGATGTCCTTCAGAAACAGATTCAGAGGTAAAAATGTGTTGGGCCATGTAACGAGTTCCACAAGTTGGTTGTTAATGCGCCAGGCGCTGGAATTTTGGGCTGCGTATTCTATTGAAAGCATTTTGCGTTGGCTAGTTTTTTCTGCCGCCCGGACGTCTTTCTTTCCGTCACTATACGCGCTATCGACCAATCAGATCAAAACTTAACCCCAAATTGCCTTTTTTGTAAGGGTGTTGGCATAAAAAGCCACCTTGAATAGGCGTCGATAGTGACATTTCAACATTATAATTTGCCATTGGGCCATCGCTCTGGGAAAATGCCCGCGAACTAATGCCACCATGTAAAAAATTCAGACGCGGCAATGTGCCATCAGAGCAGCACCGCGTTTACAACAACATCTTTGGATAAAGATCTGACAAAAGTAGCAGGAGTGATAATGCCATCTCGTAAACAACTCGCCAACGCCATCCGCGCCCTAAGCATGGATGCAGTACAAAAAGCCAAATCTGGTCACCCAGGCGCACCTATGGGCATGGCGGACATCGCCGAAGTACTATGGCGAGATTATCTGCAGCACAATCCGCAAGACCCGAGCTGGCCCAATCGTGACCGGTTTATTCTTTCTAATGGCCACGGCTCGATGCTGCTGTATTCGCTGTTGCATTTAACAGGTTACGACTTATCCATCGATGATTTAAAACAATTTCGTCAACTACATTCAAAAACACCGGGTCATCCGGAATATGGTTATGCCCCTGGCGTGGAAACCACCACCGGTCCTTTGGGACAGGGAATTACTAATGCCGTTGGTATGGCTATTGCTGAAAAAGCATTAGCAGCACAGTTTAACCGCCCCAATCATGCCGTTGTAGACCATTACACTTATACCTTTTTAGGTGATGGTTGCTTGATGGAAGGTATTTCACATGAAGCTTGTTCATTGGCAGGGACTTTGGGTTTAGGCAAATTAATCGCTTTTTGGGACGACAATGGTATCTCCATTGATGGCCATGTTGAAGGTTGGTTTACCGACAATACGCCAATGCGTTTTGAATCTTACGGCTGGCACGTGGTGCGCGATGTTGACGGTCATGATGCCGAAGCCGTCCGCGCTGCTATCGATGAAGCGCGTGCTAATACCGAAAAACCGACGCTCATTTGTTGCAAAACGATTATTGGGTATGGCTCACCAAATAAGTCAGGCAGTCATGATTGTCACGGTGCGCCATTAGGAGATGCTGAAATTGCCGCAACCCGCGAGTTTTTGCAATGGGAATCGGCGCCATTTGAAATTCCAGCCGACATTTATCAGGCGTGGGATGGTCAAGCGAAGGGGCTCGCCGCGCAACAAGCCTGGCAAAAACAATTTGCCGCATATTCAGCAGCTTACCCCGAGCTTGCCGCTGAGTTAGCACGCCGAATTGCCGGCGATTTACCGGCGAACTGGCGTGAGAAGTCTGATGCCTACGTTGCGCAGCTCCAGGCCACACCAGCCACTATCGCCAGTCGCAAGGCGTCGCAAAACGCTTTAAATGCGTTTGGTCCATTATTGCCAGAGTTTTTAGGGGGGTCTGCTGATTTAGCCGGTTCAAACCTGACGATTTGGTCTGGTAGTAAAGGTGTTAGCAACGAAGATGCCGCGGGTAACTATTTATATTACGGCGTACGCGAGTTTGGAATGTCAGCCATCATGAATGGCATCGCGTTGCATGGTGGGTTTATCCCCTACGGCGCTACCTTTCTAATGTTTGTCGAGTACGCTCGTAATGCAGTACGCATGGCTGCGCTGATGAAACAACGGGTGATCTTTGTCTATACTCACGATTCAATTGGTTTGGGTGAAGATGGGCCAACCCACCAGCCAGTGGAACAATTAGCATCATTACGGGTAACGCCAAATCTAATGAACTGGCGCCCTTGTGATCAGGTTGAATCAGCGGTGTCATGGCAAGCTGCGATAGAACGCACTGACGGCCCAACCACACTCATCTTCACCCGCCAAAACTTGGTGCAACAACCTCGCACCCCGCAGCAAGTGGCAGATATTCGTCGTGGTGGTTATGTGTTGGTTGATTGTGCTGGCGCACCGGAACTGATTTTTATCGCCACCGGTTCGGAAGTGGAACTTGCCGTACAAGCGGCCGCTCAACTGACAGCAAAAGGTAAACAAGTGCGGGTCGTGTCCATGCCATCAACAGATGTGTTTGATGCGCAAGACGCTGCTTATCGCGAAGCGGTTCTCCCCGCTACAGTGACTAAACGTGTCGCGGTAGAAGCAGGCATTGTGGATGGTTGGTACAAATATGTCGGTCTGACCGGCAAAATCATCGGCATGACCAGCTTTGGTGAATCGGCGCCAGCCGAACAGCTTTTTGAGTACTTTGGCATTACCAGCGCCAAAGTCCTCGCAGCTGCAGAAGAACTGCTGGGCTAATCACGAAATACAAAAAGGGGGCTGATGCCCCTTTTGTTTATGCGACGGTGGAGGGTTCACAACACCTGCAACGTTTGCATACAATTTACACGCGTCTTTGGATATTGGATAACTTCAAAACAGTATGACCATTCGAGTTGCTATTAACGGTTTCGGCCGCATTGGCCGTAATATTTTACGAGCCATCTTTGAGAATCAGCTACAACAGCACATTCAAGTAGTGGCCATTAATGAACTTGCCGATGCCGCCGGAATTGCTCATTTACTTAAATACGATAGCTCCCACGGTCGTTTTGGCTTTACTGTTGAGTTATCAGGCGAGCAGCTGATCGTTGCCGGCCAACCAATCGCTTTATTCCATCAAGCCGATGCCGCGACTTTACCGTGGCAGCAGCTGGAAGTAGATATTGTGATGGAGTGCACTGGTGTTTATAGCAGCCGGGCTGATGCAATGTTGCATCTCAAAGCGGGTGCCAAAAAAGTGTTGTTTTCACATCCCGCTGGGCAGGATATCGATGCCACTGTAATTTACGGTATCAACCATCAACAACTGACACCAACGATGCGAGTGATTTCAGCAGGTTCGTGTACCACAAATTGTATTATTCCGGTACTAAGTGTGCTTGATCAGGCTTTCGGTGTGGAAAGTGGCACTATTACCACCATTCATGCATCCATGAATGATCAACAAGTCATTGATGCCTATCATCCTGACTTACGGCGCACTCGAGCAGCCAGTCATTCGATTATTCCGGTGGATACCAAACTAGCGCTTGGCATCGAACGCATCATGCCACATTTAGCCGGACGGTTTGAAGCCATCGCCGTGCGGGTGCCCACGTTAAATGTCACAGCTATGGATTTAAGCGTCACTTTACATCAAGACGTGACGGTGGCGGCAATAAATGCTGCTTTGAAAAGTGCCGGTCAACAGTTACCGCCACAAATTCTCGACTACACCGAAGAACCATTGGTGTCCGTCGATTTTAATCACGACCCACATTCCTGTATCGTGGATGGTTCACAGACCCGCGTCAGTCATAAACGACTGGTCAAGTGTCTGGTTTGGTGCGACAACGAATGGGGTTTTGCCAATCGGATGATCGACACTGCTCGAGCCATGATGCAATCAGATTCATCTTCATTCTCAGAAGGAACTTGTCATGTCGGTAATTAAAATGATTGATCTGGATTTAGCCGGAAAACGTGTGCTGATCCGCGAAGATTTAAACGTACCCGTGAAAAACGGGGCCATTACATCCGATGCGCGGTTACGTGCTGCACTGCCAACCATTGAGCTGGCGCTTGCCAAAGGCGCAAAAGTGATGGTCTGTTCGCATTTAGGTCGCCCAGAAGAAGGCGTCTACGCTGAAGAGTTTTCGATGCAGCCGGTGGTCAGCTACTTGCAAACTGCGTTAAAAGCGCCCGTGCGGCTTGCCAAAGAATACCTTGCGGGTATTGACGTCGCCCAAGGTGAAGTGGTGGTGTTTGAAAACGTCCGCTTTAACAAAGGCGAAGGCAAAAATGATGAAACTTTATCGCGGCAGTTAGCTGCGTTATGTGATGTCTTTGTCATGGATGCTTTTGGCACTGCGCATCGCGCGCAGGCAACCACCCACGGTGTGGCGAAATTTGCGCCTATTGCCTGTGCTGGCCCCTTGTTATCGGCGGAGCTTGAAGCTTTAGCTGCCGCCTTAAAAAATCCCAAAAGACCGTTAGTGGCTATTGTTGGTGGTTCAAAAGTATCGACTAAACTAACGGTACTCGACGCACTTTCGTCTATCGTGGACCAATTGGTCGTAGGTGGGGGCATCGCCAACACTTTTATTGCCGCCACCGGTCACGGTGTTGGTAAATCATTGTGTGAAGTTGACTTAATTCCTGAAGCGCAGCGGCTCATTGCCGCGGCAAAAGCCAATGGGGGCAATATTCCAGTCCCTACCGATGTGGTCACTGGCAAGGCTTTTGATGAACAGACCGCGGCAGAATTAAAACTGGTCGCAGATATTTCCGCAGATGATATGGTTTTTGATATTGGTCCAGCAACCACCGAACAATTAGTTAATATTCTGAAAGATGCCGGTACCATTGTCTGGAATGGTCCAGTGGGTGTATTTGAATTTGAGCAGTTTTCTGCAGGAACCAAAGCAATTGCACATGCCATTGCACAAAGTAACGCGTTTTCTATTGCCGGAGGAGGCGACACGCTAGCGGCTATTGACAAATACGGGGTTGCCGACCAAATTTCTTATATCTCAACCGGCGGTGGTGCATTCTTGGAATTTTTAGAGGGTAAAACTTTACCTGCAGTAGAAATTCTGGAGCAACGTGCACTCGGCAACTGAACAATAGTTGGAATCACACAACATTCTTGCGTGCATCGTCTATGATGACCAGAGTCACTGGCGATAATGTTGCACCGCAACATGGCGCTGCACGCATCCGATAGAATTCTAAGACCCTACAGGAAAGTGAGATACTTATGGCTTTAATTTCGTTACGTCAAATGCTCGATCATGCAGCCGAATTTGGTTATGCCGTGCCGGCGTTTAATGTGAACAACTTAGAACAAATGCGGGCCATCATGCTGGCCGCTGATGCCACTGATAGCCCGGTTATCGTGCAGGCATCCGCAGGTGCCCGTAAATATGCAGGCGCACCGTTTTTACGCCATTTAATTTTAGCTGCAGTGGAAGAGTTTCCGCATATTCCGGTCGTGATGCACCAGGACCACGGCACGTCACCCGCCATCTGTTTGCAGGCTATTCAGTTAGGCTTTTCATCAGTGATGATGGATGGTTCGCTTGGCACTGATGGCAAAACCCCGATGGATTATGACTACAATGTGAAAGTAACCCGTCAGGTCGTCGAAATGGCGCATGCTGGTGGTGTTTCGGTCGAAGGCGAATTAGGTTGTCTCGGAAGTCTTGAAACAGGGACAGCTGGCGAAGAAGATGGTGTTGGCGCTGAAGGGATCCTCAGCCATGACCAGATGCTGACAGATCCTGAAGAAGCAGCACAATTTGTCAAAGCAACTCAGGTCGACGCATTAGCTATCGCGGTAGGTACATCACACGGCGCTTATAAGTTTAGTCGACCTCCGACCGGCGATATTTTGGCAATCGATCGGATTAAAGCAATCCATACTCGAATTCCGGATACTCACTTAGTCATGCACGGATCTAGCTCTGTGCCGCAAGATTGGCTAGAAATTATTAATGAATACGGCGGCGCCATTGCGGAAACTTATGGCGTGCCGGTGGAACAAATACAAGAAGGGATCAAACACGGCGTGCGTAAAATCAATATTGATACTGATTTGCGTTTAGCTTCAACCGGTGCCATTCGTCGTTTTATGGCACAGAATCCGGCTGAATTTGATCCTCGCAAGTATTTACAGGCATCTGTCGTAGCAATGATGGATATCTGTAAAGATCGTTACCAAGCGTTTGGCGCCGCTGGTCAAGGATCGAAAATAAAAGCCATTTCGTTAGAAAAAATGGTGAAGCTATATGAGTCGGGAAAACTTACGCCGAACATTAAATAAGCAAAAAAATGAATGGTGCATTAAAATTTGAAAACTTAAGTTTAAATGTAGCCATTAGGGAAAATTTCGAAGCAAAAATTGTAGCAAAACAACTGTCACAGGCTGTCGGCGTTATGTTGACAACCAGCGTGTTTGCTGCAATGATGCGGATGGTTTACCCTCTAACCAGGTCATATTTTCTTACAAATTTGGCCTTCACTATACAGGTTACGTTAATCAGCAATTATTGGTTGGGAACTATGTCTAACAATAACATCCGTAAAAGTCTGATCGCATCAGCATTCGTTGGTGCCTTCACTTTAGTAAGTGGAGTTGCATCAGCAACTACGTTGGCAGAACTGCAAAAAGCATCGGCTCAAACAACTCGTGCTTCAGTTCAGTCGCAAGAAAAAATCAACAATATTTATGACCAGTCGCAAGAGCTGCTAGCAGATTACCGCAGCACACTCGAGCAGGCTGAAAACTTAAAAGTATACAACGACCACGTTGCTAAACTTGTTGCTGATCAAGACCGCGAACTTGCATCTTTAGATGCACAGATCGGCGGCATCGAGACCACCAAGCAAAACATCGTGCCGTTAATGTACAAAATGGTCGATACCTTGGAAGCTTTCATTAAAGCTGACATGCCAGTTAAACTGGAAGAGCGTTTAGCTCGTGTTGCCAGACTGCGTGAAAATTTAGGTAGCTCTTCAATCACCACTTCAGAAATGTATCGTGTGGTGTTAGAGGCTTACTCTATTGAAAACCAGATGGCTAAAGAAATTAATGCCTATCAGGACAAACTGAACGTTGAAGGTAAAGAAATTACTGCAGACTTCGTTCACGTTGGCCGTGTAGCTCTGTTAGCGCAATCTCTGGACCTGAAACATGCTTGGGTTTGGAATAAAAATGCTTCTAACTGGCAGGAATTACCAGCTGATTATCTGAAACCTGTAACAGATACAGTTCGGATGGCTCGTAAGCAGAAAATTCCTGATTTGGTTAAATTGCCAGTATTCGCAGCGGAGTAACAATAATGAAGAAAGTGTTTAAAGGTTTTATGGTTGCTGCTGCGGTAACACTGTCTGCCGGTGTTGCCATGAATGCTGCTGCAGATACAGCCAAACTAGACCAGCTATTAGAGCAGGTCAAAAAAGATCGTTTTTCTGAAGCAAAGCTTGACAAGGCCCGTGAGCAGGAATTTTTATCTGAGCGCGCTGACAAGCAAAGCTTGTTAAATAAAGCGAAAGCGTCATTCAATGCAGAAGATGCCCGCGGTAAAGCGCTGACAAAAAAGTATGCTGAAAATGAAGGTGCGTTAGCCTCAAAAGCTGCAGAACTGCAGACTGCTTTAGGTACCTTAGGTGAAGTTGTTGGTATGGTTCGCCAAAACGCAGCTGAAACTATCGGTTCTATTTCTTCATCAGTGATCAGTGCTCAATATCCAGGTCGTGCGGAATTGTTAAGCAAACTGGCCTCTGCGAAAGAAGTCCCGAACATTAAAGAGTTAGAAGACCTGTGGATCGCATTGCAGACCGAAATGACGGAATCGTCGAAAAACGCAAAGTTTGAAACTCAGGTTGTTAACTTAGATGGTTCTACTGAAACGAAGCAAATTACTCGTATCGGTTCTTTGAACCTAATGTCTGACTCTCAATACCTGCTTTATAATGCTGATACGCAACAAGTTCAGCCATTAGGGCGTGATCCTGAAGGCCACATTGTTTCTACAGTTGCCGATTATGCAAAAGCCGGTGCTGGTGAAATGGTTGGTATTTATATTGACCCTACAGCGGGTAACTTACTGCGTTTAAACACCCAAAAAGCAACCTTAATGGATAAATTCCACCAAGGTGGTGAAGTTGGTTATGCAATTTCTGTCTTAGCGGTTGTTGGTGTGTTATTCGGTCTGTTCCGGATGTTAATTCTTGCGGGCGTCAGTGCTAAAGTAAATGCACAGATGAAAAATCTGGCTAACCCTTCAAGCAACAACCCACTGGGTCGCGTGTTGAAAGTTTACCACGACAACAAAGATGTTGATGTGGAAAACCTTGAATTGAAACTGGATGAAGCAATCCTGCGCGAAACACCAAAAATTGAAGGTGGCGTTAGCATGATTAAGCTGTTCGCAGCTGTTGCTCCACTGATGGGTCTGTTAGGTACGGTTATTGGTATGATCGGTACTTTCCAATCTATTACTCTTTACGGTTCAGGCGACCCGAAAATCATGGCTGCTGACATTTCAATGGCTCTGGTTACTACGGCTCAAGGTCTGATCGCTGCATTACCATTATTGTTCACTCACGCCATTTTAGCTGGCCGGGTTAAGTCAATCCTGCACATCCTCGACGAGCAAAGCGCTGGTATCATCGCTGAGCACGCGGAGAAGGAGAAAGCATAATGTTATACCTGATTGATTTATGGGAATCTGTCAGGGACTTTATTGCTACCGGCGGCGACGTACTGTATGTCGTCGCACTGGTGCTCTTCATCATGTGGGTATTAATGATTGAGCGCTTTTGGTTTGTGTTGTACGTGTTCCCGAAAGTAAAAACGGACATTATTGCCCGCTGGGACGCTCGTGCAGATACAACCTCATGGTATGCACATCGAGTCCGTGATGGCTGGATTTCTAAAGCGACAACTTTATTAGACGAACGAATGATCCTGATTAAAACTCTGGTTGCGGTTTGTCCTTTGGTTGGTCTGTTGGGTACGGTAACGGGTATGATTGCAGTTTTTGAAATCATGGCCGCAACTGGCGCCGGTAACCCTCGTATGATGGCATCCGGTATCTCAATGGCAACAATACCGACAATGGCCGGTATGGTTGCAGCGTTATCTGGCATTTTTGTGAGTTCAAGACTGGAAGGCAAAATCAAAACCATCAAAGCGGATTTGGTTGATAGCCTGCCACATCATTAAGAGAGAATTTTATGGCGCGTAAACGTATTCGTGAAGACGATGAAGCCGCAATAGACTTAACACCGATGCTTGACGTCGTATTCATTATGTTGATTTTCTTCATTGTAACCACGTCTTTTGTAAAAGAGGCCGGTATCGATGTCAACAAGCCTAAGGCAGCTCAGGCTCAGAAGAAACCAACAGCGACTATCTTTATCGCAATCCGTCCAAATGGCGAAATTCATATGGATAAGCGGATGGTAGATATAGAGCGGGTTTCAGCGACAATTGAAAAATTGTTAGCTGAATCACCAACTGACACTGTTATTATCCAGGCTGATAAAGAAGCCAAACATGGTGTAGTCGTTAAAGTAATGGATCAAATCAAAGCTGCTGGAATCGATAAGATTTCGATAGCTGCTGACACCGGAGTCTAACTTTATGATTCGGTTTTTAGCATCGATTATCATTGGTGCGGTCGTAACATTTGTTCTCTACGTGATCATGTCTGAATTAATTGCCGTTGGCAGTGGTTCAAACGCTGAGAAACAAGAGAGCATTGTTATTGAACTGAACCAAACGCCGCCTGAGAATAAAGCTCAGCAGCGTACGCGTGTGCCGCCACCGCCACCGCC
>JBBKWN010000043.1:0-10505 GCA_037968955.1 Rheinheimera sp.
TTCTAATTAAGTATATCAGGGGCTGCTAACCATGGATATGAATGACCTCAAGGAACTACAGCGCATAAACGCCTCAATGCAAGTTGAACTGCATCAATGCCTTATCCGCAACGTGTTTATAGAATGGAATCTGTTATGCCATGTCGATGTGTTTGCTTCCGGCCAATGGCGCAAAGTCTGCTTTCCTGTCATGTCCAACAAATACCGCCACTCGATTTTTTCAGCGTTAACGGCTAATTCGATACCGTTTGTTGAATACCGACTGCCTGCGCCTCTGGTAAGTACTTCTCCGGTGTCTAGCAGCCCCGAACAGCCAGAGGTGCAGCTTTTATCCACAGAATCTGTGGATAAAAAACGTTGCAAAATTTGCAATAAAACCAGCTTCAAAACACCTCGTAAGTGCCTAAATTCTGAGCTACTAGCAAGTGCTCGTCATGGTTGGGTATGCAATTTGGAGGTGTCTAAATGACGTTTCTAATTTTAGCAATTCGTCCATGTGCACCGGTGCAAATCCTGACATCTCGCCAAACTGAGCGCATGGCAGCTTACACGGCGCAAAGCTTTGAAACTGCCTACAAAGGCCAGTGTAAAACCAAAGTTGTCGCCTCTGGTAAAGCCTATTGCAACCAATGCGGTACAACCAGCTTTATGAACTCAGCGGAATGCAAAGCACCATCTGATCACACTCAAAATTGGACATGCTCTTTACTTTCCACCGGTGTCGCTGTCGGGGTATTAGCATGATTGACTGGCTGACAGCGGTGATCCCACTCAAACATAAACGCATCAATAACGGTGGCGTAACTGCTTATGATTCCGATGGCGTTGAACGCTGGACGATGCCGGTAGCTAAATCATTTGCCGGGTCTTTTGAATCAAGTATTCAGGTGAAAAGTAACGATGTTACTGAGTGCCGAGAATACGCCCAATTGCTTTATATCAGCGGCAACCCGACAAAGTTTTTGCAAGGCCACAACATCATCGGCACTGATGATTTAAACCTTTTAACACTTCGCCTGCTTGAGGCGATCGCGCCTGACGCCGGTTTAGAAATTGATGCTTTTACTCGTGCCAGAGTGTTACGTGGCGATTACTTCGTTAAGCGTGTCGATATTAACTACATGTATGAACTTCCTTCGCTGTTCGACGTTCGTGCGTGGATAGATGCAGCTGGCATGAAGTCCAGAACTCGCCATGGCCGCAGCACCGTTAAAAAAGGCACTGTCTACTACGGTCAGCATTCAAAACGCTGGGCGTTCAAAGGTTACTCCAAGTACGACGAAATCATGAGTGGTGAGAAAGGCCATCGGCTCCCTACCCACTTATTAAATACGCCATTACTGGGCTTCACTGAAAACAAACTACGTCTTGAACTGGTTCTACGCGCCCCAGAACTCAAGAAACTTACTGACGATGAAAATCCAACAGCGCGACAACTGCTTGCATTAGGTCTGCAAGAAACATTCAACAATTACTTATCGAGGTTAGAAATGGCCGCCAATGTCAGTTTACGTGATGACTTTATGTGCAAATTACCGCGCTCAGTACAAGGCACTTACGCCTTATGGCGTCAGGGTTTTGATGTCCGGTCAGTCATGAAAAAACCAACTTTTTATCGCCATCGCAAAGAGCTCATCGAGTTCGATATCGATATCGCTTTGCCGTTCGACACGAGTGACAACCACGCTTCATACGTTGTGCCACTGGTACGCGTTCTTGAGGCAAAGCCTGTCGAAGTACCAAACAATTTTATTCAGTACATCGTTCACTAATCGGAGCTGCTAATCATGTTAAAACCAATGTTCGGAAAATTTATTGCGGGTGTTTGCAAAGGTATTTCAACCCGTCAAATCACCAATCGCACCACCGGCGAAATTTCGCAAATCGTTGAGCTTGGGATCAGTTCGTATCGCCAGGATAATTTCGGCGATATGACTGAAACCGTTGAAATGGTTCAGTTGTCCAAATCGCTCATATCACAAGGCGCGCCCAGCAAACTCGCTAACCTCAAAGGCCAGCACATCATGGTGCCGGTTTGGTACAACGCATATACCTCAAAAAACGGTGCTGCCACGAATACCTATCTTGCAAATGATTGGGAAGTTCAGCTTTTCACCTTCAAACCTGAAATGGCAAAGGCCGTGTAATGGAAGCGACAATTTCAGATTTATATCTACTCATTTTCGCTTGTGCGGCATGTTTTGCCGTCATAAGCGGCTTTGACTCTGGCTATCAGAGGTAAGAAATGGACATCAATGATGCTTATTTAATTATCGGCGCGTTGCTGTCTTTGTGGCTGGTTGGATTTGGTGCAGGCATTACCTGTCGCATGTTCAAACAGATTTTTGAACGGGCATCACGCCCATAAATGGAGTCTTTCATATGAAAGCAAAAGTTTTACTTTCGACCCTGTTAGTAGCTGTCGCAACTGTTTCTTCAGCCGCTCATGCAGCTTTGGATGCAACTTTAGTTTCTGGTGTTAAAGATGGCGTTATTGCAGATGCCGGCACAGCCACCACCGCCGGTTTTGCAGTAATGGCCGTTGTTCTTGGTGCTTCGGTTGGTATGTCTCTGTTAGGGCGCTTTATTTCCAAAGGCGCTAACGGCGGTTAATCAATTGCCCTTGTGGCTGCCTGTGGTCAAGCCGAGTGCGCGCAGGCTGACCATGGGCGGCCAACAAGGGGTTTATGATGCGTATATTTTTACTATTTCTGCTTTTATTCCCACTTATTCTTTTCGCACAACCCGCTAAAGTTGTCGGCGTTATACCTGTCAAATTCAATAGCAAAGGCATGCACGCCCCGACACCTTACAGCCAACAAATCATGTCCAGAGGCTACACCAGAGTACCCACGTTAAACCTTCCTTTTACTTTTGCCGGTGGTGGTCAATTCAACCCTCGATACCAGCCAACAAAAGTCACTAAAAAATCGTTAGCGCGCGCCTTGGGTAACATTGCTGGCCGTGTTGGTTCGATGACACCGGCAACCAAAGCACTGCTGATTGGGTATGGTGCTTATGAGGCAAATTGCATTACTCAAAACTACCCTTCGTTATGTCTATCTTCGGATTTTGACCCTGAAGCGGATCTATCTGATTTTACTGATTATCGAAATGCCAGAGTCATTAAAGACGCAATTTGCGCTACAGCTGCTCGGCCTAACGTTGGTGGACAAAAAACCTTTGGCTGCGGTGAAACACAACTCAGTGCTTTTTCGAAGGCATTGCCAGCTTATCTAAAAGATAAGAACTATTTCCCGAACGGTTGCGGCGCCTCTTGTATAAGTGCTTCTTACTCTGTTGCGACTCAGACACCGCCATCAGGGGCTACGTTTAACCTTCAAATTTCTGAAAAAGTGAATATTAAACCTGACGGCACTTTTGATACCCATTCTTATACCGTCAGCGGCGGTTTCGTAAATTTTGGCTACAACACTCAGGGTACTTATCATGTTTGTCCGCCCATTGCTTTGGTCGATCCTTCCAATCCATCCGACGTTGAAGATGCAAAATATATTAATGGTCCAATTACCGTAAATGGCTCTCCACGGTGTTTCAAAAGCGCTGTTGAAACACCGGTAACGCCTGAATGGGTGGAAGGAAAAATTGAGGAAAAACCAGAACGTGTAGTTAATGCGGATATTGGCTTAGCCGATTTTGTTGATTGGGAAACTGGTTTGCCCCGCCCTGATTTATTTGAAGATCCAGTTATTGACCCTGTATCTGATGCTTTTGCTGATGCTGCTGAAGCCATCGCAAACGGTACAGTGCAGCATTCAAACCCTGCCGCTCCGGGCTATGTTCCTGCCGATATGATGCCGAATTTATTAGTGCAGATAAACAACTGGCATGAGGGTAATACATTTATTGATGTGTTTAATGGTAAGCAGGTAACCCCTGATGCTCCACCACCCGAAGAGTCGAAAATCGATTGGTCAAAATTCCCTGGCATAACCAAAGCGCAATATGAAGCATCGAACAATGCGTGGGGGCAAGCCGCCGTCAATGGCGCAGATATAAATTCTGAAATTGATAAACTGACTCAGGAACAACAAAAATTAACTAACTTCATAAACGAACCTCCTCCGGCAAATCCTTTTGAATTTAAGCTGCTCGATTTTTTTGCTTTACCTACATCCAATGGCTGTCAGGGCTTCATTCTTGTCGGCTCAATAAATGGCGTTTCAAAGCCTATCACCGTAAATCAGCACTGTCCGCCTTATGACGCTTGGGGGCGACCTGTTGTTAGTTGGTTGATGTCGATTTACACACTATTGCAATGCTTTCAAATTTTTAGACGCACACTTGAGGTAACACCATAATGGCTGCTTTCTTAACTTTTATCGTTTCTGGTATCCGTGGTTTTTTTGGGATATTCGTAAAATTGGCCGCCGAGCGTTTAGGCTTAGCGGCGATCTATGTCGGTCTTTACGTCGCTGCCGTAGGTGCATTGGCGACGGGCTTCAAGGCGCTGTTCACCAGCATTGCAACAACGGCGCCTGCAGAAAGTTATTTAGCTGCCGGACTATCACTGGTTCCACCCTCGGCGTCTGTTTGCGTATCGGCACTATCTTCGGCTTACGGCCTGTCTATGTTGTTTATCTTTCACCAGCGCGCGCTGAAAATTAAAGTGAGCACTAAATAATGGCCATATTCGTTGAAGGTGTGCGCGGCTCCGGAAAATCAAAAATTGCGGTTCGGGAAATACGAACTTACCTCGAATTGGGGCTGCGTATTGCTACGAACCTCGACATTAAACCTGAGCGCTTATCGCCAAAGGCAAAAAGCTTTATTACCCGATTACCGGATATTCCGCGCAGTATCGATTTAGAGTTGCTTGGTAAGTCCTATCCGGAATTAGATCCAGATAACCCCGACACTTACGATGAAAGCAAATTTGGCCTAATTGTCATTGATGAACTGCTGACATCATTTAACAGCCGCAGCTGGAACGATAAAGATCGTTTAGCTGTGGTGTCATGGTTTGTGCAAAGCAGAAAGTTAGGTTGGCGTGTGTGGCTGCTGTCACAAGATGTTGATGCTGTCGACAAACAGTTACGCGAAACTTTATTGCAGGAAATTTGGCACTGTCGTAGTGGTAAAAATATGTTTAGCTCCCCTATTCTCGGGAAAATTCTAAACCTCGCCATTAGCCCGTTTATTAGGATGATGGCACCGCTCGGCTTTCATGTGCTGAACGTCTACACCGGTAAAAAGAAAGACCGGCACCACCTTGCCAAAACTGAGTTTTTCAAATGTTATGAATTGCACTCAGCCTATAAAACCAGCCAGCAATTTACTCAGGACATTATGCTTAACCGCGCTGGCCAGATGGTTGATATGCGAGCTACTTACACCATATTGCCAGCTGACTACTTTGAAAAAGCGGTTGTCACCCAGCCAACTGCAAAAACTGAGGTTCGCCAGGTAAAATCGCCAGTGAATAAACCCATTGGCAAAATTGCTTGGCAGTTGCCTGCTTTCATACTTTGTTTGGGCGCTTGGTGGTGGCTTTCAGCAGACAAAGCAACTGAAACACCTTCGGCGCAAACTTCAGCGCAACAACCGGCATCAAACTCGCAGGCGAAACCTAGCGAAGAGGCTCCAGTAGTTTCAGATTTTCTGGCATCACTAGAAGGCGTGGTGATCACTTGCGCCGTGGTAAAAGGCCAGTCATACGCTGATTTTTGCTTTGAGTCAGAAAAAGGCGCGTTCTACCCGACTGATTTAGGTTACAAAGTGTCTTATTTGGCGCCCTGTGCTGCAACTGTCGCTTTTATGGACGAATCCAAGCTGATACGATGTAGACCTTACTACGTCCATTCTGAGGGCGTTGTGGTCGCATCAAATCATACGGAGTCGTGAAATGGGGCAATTAGACAGGGATTGGTACAAAGAACATCATCAAAAAAAATCAAGCTTCAAAACGCTTGATAATGACCCTCGTGAATTAGAGTTGGATGAACAGCCGCCAAGCTCTATAAAGTTCACGTTTCTGCATTTTCTAATACTCTCGGCGTGTGTGTTCGCGCTGATGATTTGGTATTTCACGTCACGGTAAATGCTCGCACGCTATATAGCGGAATCTAAGCGAACGTGATGCTGCCTAATAAACTTTTAATGAGCGAATCTTGTATGAAAACTTTGGGGCTTTTCCTAACTATCTTTTTTGCCGTGTTTTTGGCCAATGTCGCTTCTCATTTTGCTACCACGGCGCTTGTAGTTGCAGGTCTTGGTCAATTAGTTGATGGCATGAAGAGTGGATCATCGAGGCCAACTCAACAGCATTCACCTGCATTGGCAAAAGATTTGGCGCGCTTAAACACTAGTCCACCAGTTCAAAAAGAACCTGCTCAAAATAAACAAGTGCCGGTTCGAACGAAAGAGTTACAACGCGCTTTTGAAAATGATGTTCGTCTCTGTAAATCATGGCGGCAAATGTATGCAAAAGATCGTGATGAAACTTCAAAAATGCATATGGAATCAGCTTGTAAACGGGCTTATGGAAACTGACAGCTGGGGTATGGGGGCGATAGCGCCCCATGCAGCGGAGCGGTAACGCTCTTTTGAAGGCTTCAGCCTTCCCTCTACCAAATCAGCCCCGTTAGGGGCTTTTTCATGCTCGCCGTTCAAGAGATAATTTTTTTCGACAATCTCCCGCAAGGGGCAAAGGTGTAGTGATACTGCTCTTTTGTCTCATTTTTGAGACTATTTGCTACACGTTTAACGTTTTCAAAGCGTTCAAGTAAATAGCGTGCTGTATGTTCTATTTCATGAACCTATTGATTAGTTTTGCATTTACATTTTGGGCTGATTGACCAAATTTTACAGCAGGTAAAATCATGTTGCGAAAGATCACTCCTAAACACTTATGGTCTCACATTAAGCATCGATCTTTTTATTAAAAAGGTTCGGCACTTAATTTACTAAAATCATCAGATTTTTTAGGGATAGGTAAGCTCACGCCATCAGGTTTTTTGACAATAATATAATCACTGTTTCCGCCAATTAAAATTCCTAAAGCTTCACCATTTTCGTAAATCACGTCATTTTTAAAAGCTTCTGTAAAGTTGTCAAATAGAACCGATTCTAAATCAAGCGCCCTCGTTATAGGTCTTGAAAACTTGGATTGTTTAGATTCAACATCAATAAGCCGCTTTTGCAAGCTATTGATTGCACCTAGTAAAATCTGAGTGTCAGCACTAACCTCCGTTCTTTCAGGTAATTTTGCTGAGTGAATATTTGCTAATCGAACTATTGAGTTGATACTTTTAGAATTATCGGATGCAGTTTCGTTAACTGAATTAGTGATTTTTTCCAAATCCTTTTTTACAGTATCTATTCTTAGACTCTGATCATATTCGTAATAACGTAATCCTTGTATGTCAAAAACCTTTTCAGTGCGTTTATCTTTTATCAAAACTACAGGTTTATCAAATGCATGCCTAATTCCTAACTCGTACATGACATTTGCATTTCTGCCACTTAAATCACAAATAACCATATCGGATTCGATTATTTTTTGGACTATCCCAACTACGATGTAATCAGATTTAACGGTGTCATCTGCACGCTCAACCGCATACCCGCACCCAACTAATGCTGGTTTTATGAGGTATTCATAAACACGAGCGAAATGACCACTATCGTATTCATGCATATCAGCTATTGGCATCACAACAAAGCAAGTCTTCTTATCGCTCGTTAAGTTAGGCTCTTCTGTATTATTTCCCTTTACCTTTGTAGTCATACTCCGCTTATCCTTGTTACGTTGTCTGAGTCTCTTGTGATTACATGTTTAGTAGCTTTAACCTTTAAAGCTACTTTTCGCCCTGTGCGGGCACAGTAATAGCCCGCTCTTGTTTCATTTTGAAACAAAACACCAGTATTGCACCCAAAAAAGAAAAAGCCTATAGTTGCAAACTATAGGCTTGTAAGTTATTGGTTTTTAACATAATTAAGTCATTATGGGATATTTATTCTTTGGTAGGAATAGTGTCCCGAAACGCCTGAAACCAGCAGCAAACTAGTTAATACCAAAGCACTAGTCGCTGCTTTCAGCTTTATTGCTTGCTTCCTCAGTGAGATGTCGTTCGCCTTTACGAATGGCACTCAATTATTTATTCTGCTGCGCCTTATGGCGGCATAGTCGCCGCATGAAAGTGAAGCTTTTCCCACGCAGAATTGAAACACCGAAATGGGTTTACTCAATCAGAGCAAAACGGAATTCACTGTGTCTGCACAACAAATATAAAACCACTTGGTTTTGCGCCTCTGAAGAAACATAAAATTCGTAGTTGTCGTTTCTTCCGACAACGGGAATTCCAAGCATTACATTGGGTGTTTTAGATTGGTCGACGTATTCGACAGTTAAACTTCCTTTGCCACACTTACGCATTGCAGACAAATCAATCTGAACTCTATCTACAAGTCCTTCACGAGTTATTGTTTTTTTTCCACCAAGCGCTTCTATTTCTTGCCAACTATATGGCGTTACTATTCCTATTGGATTTATCGAACTTAATCCAATCAGCATTATTATGCTTAATGCACTCGACATGATTGCCATTATATTTTCACTCCTTGAAATAATCGGTTTTTTTACAAGTTACCTAGGAACTGGCTGCTTCGGTTTTGTCTATGTGAGCAATGGCCCGCTCTTGTTTCATTTTGAAACACAATCCGCTTATTGCACCCAAAAAAGAAAAAGCCTATGGTTGAAAACCATAGGCTTGAACGGTTTGTTGTGATCAACGTTATCTCAGGGCTTAGACAAGGCGGGTTTCTTGGTGGTCACCATCTCTTCGGAAAGTCTATCTATCGCGCTGACAACATCCATCGACGCGGTTTCCATCTGGGCAAGTAGTTGGATGACCTTGGCCGCTTGACCAGACTTACCCGCATTAAGTGCTTCGCGGCCAAATTCGTGCACTTGTTTGTGGGGCGGATCTATCGCTTTATACGAAGCCAGTTTGCTGTATTGCTGCGCACCGTCGCCTTGGAAATACCATTTGCCTAACCGGCATTCGGTATGTTTGTTGACCGGCTCGTCAAATTTATTCAATTCAACTTTTTGATAAACTTCATTTTTCCAAACTGCATGGTCTAATTTAACCGTATTTAAGAACGTCAGCTGTGCGCTCTGGTTAATCACGTTCACCATGTGCTGTGAACAATCACTCATTTTTTTAACATCGCTGACAATTTGGCCGACCGATTGACCGATACGATCGGTGGTCGATACGGTGACATCAACACATTGTTCTATATGGCGTGTTTGGGTTTGCATCGCATTAATTAACTGTTCAATTTCAGTCGAGGCACGATGCGCTTTACCCGCTAATTGGCGCACTTCGTCAGCGACAACCGCAAACCCACGCCCTGCTTCACCGGCCCGCGCCGCTTCAATGGCGGCGTTTAACGCCAGTAAATTGGTCTGGTCAGAAATCTCTTTAATAGAGGCTATCAGTTTATGAATTTCTGAGCTGCTGTTTTTTAATGCCCCAACACTTTGGTGGCTTTCGGTGGCAGCACTTTTAACTTCGGTGGTTCGGGTTGAAAGTTCGCTAACGGAGTTGGTGGTATTTACAATCATCGTCGCAACACTTTGTAGTGATGCGGTTTCATCCGTCAGCTCCTTGGCGTTGCGCGCCAAAGCATCGCGCACTTTTTCAATTAGCAGCGCCCCTGACAACTGACTTAACAGTATGTCGGCATGAGCAGCTTTATCGCTCTTTAGTTTGGCCAGCTCTGCGGTAAGTTGCTGGTTGAGTTGGCTCTGTTGCAACTGTTCAGCTTGATGTTGTTGGCGGGTTTTGGCCAATTCGCTCTGCAATTGGTGGAGCTCTTCTTGATGACGATTAAATAGTTTACTGAACATCGGTGGCACCTGCTAAGCGGGTTGGAATTAAGCAATTTCCAAACTAGCTAATTTTACGGTCTGTGTCAGCAAATCCTACGTATAAATGTCGAAATATTTGCCAAGACAAGGTTTTGTGACGCGTTGTGTCCGCTGTTGCGCCTATTTTAAGCGAGACCAACACCAATTGAGCCGAGGCACTCGCAAAATTTGCGCTGTTCAAGGTGCGAGTTTTGCCATTAAAGCAGCGAGCGCCTGGTTAAATACATATCTGTCATGGCTATACGGGCGCAGCGGCGAGGTTTTTTGCAAGTAAACGTTGGCGTGACTCACGCAATTTAGATGGTGCGCAAATCAGGTAAATTGTCGATGCACTGGAAGATAGTTAAAGCATCGTTGATTTGGAACATCATTCAGCTTCGAATAGCCGAGTAAATCATTTGTACCAACCTGCTATTTCAGGGATAATGCAAATACTTTGCATTAGCATCTTAATTGAGCTTGGAGCTGTTTATGCTGACATTATGGGACGCACCTAAAGGTGTGTCGGTGACAATAAGCGGGCTTGCGCGCGGCCTCAACCAGCAGGTGATGAATCGGCTGAGTGAAATGGGTCTCGATGAAGGCCAGGTCGTATTCTGTCTGC
>JBBKWN010000044.1:0-6946 GCA_037968955.1 Rheinheimera sp.
TTACAAGTCAGTTGCTCTACCAACTGAGCTAAAGCGGCTACGTCAGTGGGTGCGAATTCTAGTGGAATGAATTGGGCGGTGCAACTCTAAATCTGAAAAAAACTTTGTTTTTCAGGTCAAATGCTCAATAGATCGCCAATAAGCTGCATTTTTAGATGTAAAGGCTCAATCCGTGAAAGATTAATAACGGTTCAACCTCAGGCTTAAGCGTAGATAAATAGGGTAATAGTATAATTGCGTCACCACCGGTAATGACCACCTTTGTCACTACATGCAGTTGAACTGCTTGTAAAATGACGGCAACTGCTGCGCTAAGACAACCGTTTTGCAAGCAACTACTGGTGTCGGTACCTAACGCAACTTGGGCGTTTTGCATACTATTGTTAAATACCTTCGCAGTCTGCCCAATAACAGCTTGCTGCTGTAGCCGAAAACCGGGAATAATCCAACCACCAAGATGCTGGCCTGTTTCGTCCACCCAGTCCAAAGTCAAGGCTGTGCCGGCATCAACCACTAATAGCGACTGCCCTGGCCAATGGTCAATAGCACCAAGCATAGCAAGCCAACGATCAACGCCGAGCAAATGTGGCTCTGTGTACTTATTTCTAAGTCCTGATTTTGCCACCTCACTATGAACAATCCTCCATGTGACATGATGTAAACCGCTTTCTTGTCGGACAGAGGCAATACGTTCATCATTCGCCACAGAAGCGCAAAAAACTGCAAAAATTTTATAGTGCTGAAGTACCTCTGCATGATGGCTCGACAGCAACGTATAGACACCATCTTGATACAAGACGGCTTTTGTTCTGCTATTGCCGATATCCAACAATAATTCAGCCATTTGCCTCTCCGCGCAAACTCAATTCCCCACCATAGTAACTTTGTGCTGCTCCCTCTTTTTCCAATAGTAAGCCACCCTGGCTATCAACGCCCAGACTGAGGCCCGAGATGTGTCTATCGCCGCTAGTTAAACGCACCATTTTTCCCAAAAACTGATCTCGCTGGTTAAAGGCGGTACTAAAAGATTTAAATCCAGCAACCTCAAAGGTATGCAGATGCGTCACTATTCGCTGTTGTATTAATGCCACCAAATGATTCCGGTCAATCGGCATGGCGATATGTTGCTGTAAATCTGTCCATGCTTGGCTAATTTGCAGATCTGCTCCTTGGGGCATACTTAGGTTTAATCCCAAACCAATCACTAAATCACATTGGGCGTGGCTTTGTCCTGCTAATTCAATCAGGATCCCGGCCAGTTTTTTATCAGCAAGGTAGATGTCATTCGGCCATTTTAAACGCACTGGTAATTGGAACTGCTGTTCAAGTACTTCGGCCACCGCTATACCGATCACCAAGCTAAGGCCCATCGCAGCTTGAATGCCCTGCTCCAACTGCCAGTAAATCGACAAATAAAGATTCGCTCCAAAAGGTGAAAACCAACTATTGCCACGCCTTCCACGTCCTGCGGTTTGCGCTTCAGCAACAAGCGCCGTGCCTTTGGCCAAGTATGGTGCACCTTGTAGTCGCCGCATCAATTGACTATTGGTGGAATCGGTCACATGCTGCAATAAAATCTCAGCCATCCCCGCACGTTGGTAGTGCCGAATCTTCGACGCATCCAGTAATTGCAATGGCGAGCTTAGACGATAACCTTTACCTTTAATCGAATAGATATCAACGCCATAACTTTTGAGTTGGGCGATATGACGCGCAATAGCAGCGCGACTAATTCCAGTTTGATCGGCCAATAGCTCGCCCGAATAAACTTTACCGTCACTTAATTGCAGGATTAATTGCCGTTGCAGGGCAAGGCTTTGTGCCAAAATCCTAGTCATTTGCAACCAACATTCGAACTTCAGGCTCAAGGGAAATATCAAATCTCTGCCTTACGGTCTGTTGAATTAGCGTTACTAATGCACGTAATTGTCCCGCTGTGCCATCGCCATGATTGACCAGAACCAGCGGCTGCAGTGCATAACAGCCAATATCGCCAATTCGATAACCCTTCAATCCAGCCTCTTCAATTAACCATGCGGCGGCAATCTTAACTTGCTGATCAGGCTGTGGGTATTGAGGTATGTTTGGAAACTGGCTACTTAACCGCTGAAACTGTTGTTGGCTGACGACTGGATTTTTGAAAAAGCTACCACAATTTGCCAAAGCTAGTGGATCGGGTAATTTACTTTGCCGAAGCGCAACTACCGCGCTCATGATGTCAGACGGACGACTATCAGCAGGCAAATGGTCGAGCCCTTTGTAATTGAGGTGCGGTTGGGCTTGGCGTTGCAATTTAAAACCAACAGCTAAGATGATGCCTTTCCCTGCTAATGTCGTTTTAAAAATGCTGTCACGATAACCGAACTTGCATTCAATGCGGTTTAGTCGTTGGACTGATTTTGTTTGCCAATGGAAAAAATCGACGTATGTACAACAATCAGCCAACTCAACACCATAGGCGCCGATATTTTGCACCGGAGCTGCGCCGACCGAGCCAGGGATCAATGCTAGGTTTTCCAGCCCCCACCAACCTGCGCTAACCGTGTTTTGTACCAGTTGATGCCAGTTACAACCAGCATCAACATGCAATAACAACTTTTCATCAGATTGTTGTGAGGTTATTTTATTCGCAATAAAGCGCACAATATCTTGATGCCAGTCAGACAGAAAAATACTGTTACTGCCCTCGCCGAGGATCAATGGTGGGGTAAGCGATGGGTATGCTTGCAGTTCAGCCAGCGATGATATCTCAGTCACGCTAGTTAGAGTTGCAGCCAACCGAAATGTGGAATAGCGCCTTGCATCCTGCGCCAAGAGTTGTTGCATAACGAAACCAAAGACCTAAATAAAACACATTGTATTAAATTGCGCTGCATTGCAGAAGCTTTAATCCACCTTGATTCTTTAAATCCAAGCTTTTAACAGCGCGACGACACTACGCCCTAAAGCATTTAAAGCATAACCACCTTCAAGACATGCCACTATTCGCCCTTCACAACATTCGTTTGCAATCATTTTCAGGCGTTGGGCGAGCCATTGGTAGTCGTCGTCAGTCCACTTGAGATGCGCCATCTCATCTTCGATATGCGCATCAAATCCAGCGGAAATCAACATTAACTGTGGCTTAAATTCGCGAATTCGCTCAAACCAATGCGCACTTGCTTTGCGACGAAACTCGTGACCATCACTATTAGCGCTCAGAGGTATTTTGAGCAATAAGTTGTTGCCAGAAGGCTCAGTAAACGGGTAAAACGGATGCTCAAAGGCAGAGCAAAGCATTACCCGGTGATCGTTGCGAAATATTTGCTCGGTGCCATTACCATGATGGACATCAAAATCGATAATAACGACCCGTTGCAATTGATACTGCTTTAGCGCATAGGCTGCCCCGACAGCAATATTATTAAATATACAAAAACCCATCGCTTGCGCTGACTCGGCATGATGTCCGGGTGGTCTTATGCTGCAAAAGGCTTGTTGATCATGTTGATGCATGACCAAATCAATCGCATTGATCACGGCGCCAGCAGCGTGCCTGGCTGCGTTTAGCGACTTATTCATGATTGCTGTATCATCGTCTAACCATGCCAATCCTTCACTCGGCTGCCGAGCAATCACCTGCGCAATATAAGCCCTATCGTGGACCAGTGCTAATTGATCATCGTTAGCCGGCGTTGCATCCCGTTGTTGCACCACGAACTCCAATCCTGAACTTAACAGCTGATCAGAAATAGCATGTAACCGCGCCGGTCGCTCTGGATGGTCTTGCTCTAACTCATGTTGTAAGCAACTGAAATGGCTAAATATAGTCACGGGCATGGTTGAGTATCCATTTATTCTGATCCTAGTATTGCCGTTGTTGGTGCACGCCAAAATGGTTGTAAAATCAGTTGCAAATTTACTTCATCAGGTTCATCAGAGCGAAGACGCTGAAATCCGGCTTTGACGAACACACTGAGCATTGCTTGGTTTTCCACTCTGACAAAGGCTGTCATAGCATAAATATGACGTTGTGCCGCAATGGAGATCATTTCTTGCAGTAAAATTTTCGCCATCCCTTTACCTTGATGGCGTTCCCTGGTCACGAAAGCGACTTCACAACTGTTGTTACTTTCAATCAGGTAATAACGTCCTACGGCCTGAATTTCCACCACCGAACCTTGTTGCCGCACAATGCAAAGGGCTAAATCTTTTGATTGATCGACACTCACCAACACGCTTGATTTTTCTCGACTCATTTGTTTTGGATGATGGTTATAACGCAACAGTAATGTTTCTTTGGTATGAGAATAGAAAAACTCCTGCAACCGACGCTCATCTGCAGGGTTGAGCGGGCGCAAATCAAAAGACTCGCCAGCAATGGTCAGAACTTTCATACCAACACTGCCAAGCTCAGGAACCTCCATGGGAGTCATAACTTGGTAATTCGGTACCCAATAGTGTTTTCTCACTTCAGCAAGGAGCTCAGAGCGAAACTTTGGATGCGCAACCCGAATAAGTTCAAGCGCTCGTTCACGGATACTCTTGCCTCGCAGCGAAGCTACACCATATTCAGTGACCACATAATGCACATGTCCGCGGGACGTTACTACACCGCTCCCTTCGGCAATATGGGCAACTATTCGAGAAACAGAACCATTTTTCGCTGTCGAAGGCAGTGCAACAATCGGCTTGCCGCCCTTACTCATCGACGCACCGCGACTGAAATCTACTTGGCCGCCAATACCGCTATAAAATCGATAACCGATAGAATCAGAAACAACCTGGCCGGTTAAATCAACTTCGATTGCGCTATTAATAACCACCATATTATCGTTGCGGGCAATATTGGTTGGTGAATTAACATATTCACTGGGATAAAACTCAATATGCGGATTTTTATCGACAAAGTCATATAAATGCTGAGTACCAACACAAAAACTAGTGATCGTTTTCCCAGGATGAAACGTCTTGTGACTATTGTTGATCACGCCTTTCATCATCAAGTCTATAATACCGTCGGAGATCATCTCACTGTGCACACCAAGGTTTTTGTGGTTGCTGAGATAACGTAATACTGCTTCCGGAATTTTACCGATACCAATCTGTAGCGTGGAACCGTCGGCAATTAACATCGAGACATACTGTCCGATACGTTCGGTTCGTTGTTCAAATATTGGTGCTGAGACCTCTGGCAATGGCTGCGATACTTCAATAAACGCGGTAATGTCGCTTTGATGAATATATGCTTGGCCGCTGGTTCTTGGCATCAACGGATTGAATTGGGCAATGACTTTTTTTGCACACCGCACCGCAGAAGAGACAACATCAACAGAGACACCTAACGAGCAGTATCCGTAATCATCTGGCGGGCTAACCATAACTAACGCGGCATCAAGTGGTAAAATATTAGTGCTAAATAACGTTGGGATTTCTGATAAAAAACAAGGTGTATAATCAGCTCGACCTTCCGAAACAGCTTGTCTGACTTTTTCTCCACCGATAAATAAACTATTCACTTTAAACAGATCTTGGTGCTTTGCATCGACCCACTGGTTGTTTGAAATAGTTTGAATATGCACCACCTCAATATCATGTAACTGCTTGGCATTTTTAATCAAGTCGTCTATCAGCGCGTTGGGGACTGCAGCATTGGAACCAATAAAAATTCGATTGCCTGACTTTAACAAATTAGCCCAGTCCAACGACTTCGAAATGTCATTCATTCTAGATGCCTCTTTGACAAATATCGCCGGTTATAAAAAAGATCGGCGTGATCATGACATGATACATTCTGATGTTTGAAGCAGTGTAGTATGACGCGCATCGTATTGATATTCGACTATTCGCTATCAGTATACGTATTAGTAGTTGCACGTTCTTTTATCAATTTGATGAACCGTTGGTATTTTATCGACGATAAAACGCATATTTTGAGTATGATGTAGACTTTAATAGGCTAATAATTTAAATGCAAAATACTACAACTTCGGTCGAGGTGGCTTAAAACGGCTACAAAAGAAATACTTCGCAGTGCTTTTTGTTAGAGACGGGCGGTTCTTGCTGAGTGTGGTGATTGTCATGCATGTCAAACCGTTGGCACTGCCTCTTTATCGGCTTTCATGTTGCGCTTAACAGAAGGATTGCCGAGGTGAGTGAGGACGTTAAGTGTGTTTGTAAGCGAAGAACAGCACTGATCCCTTGAGCTCGATCAGTATTAGGTTGGATTAGCGGACTTTAAACCAGCAGGTGTTGCACAGTAAAAAAGCCAAGCAACCTAAATGCCCGTAAATGCAAAAAGCCCACTCATTGAGTGGGCTTTTTGACTTATTGGGAGCATGGCGGTGTACTACTCTCGCATGGCATCTGCCACACTACCATCGTCGCAGCTGCGTTTCACTTCTGAGTTCGGAATGGATTCAGGTGGTTCCACAGCGCTATTGCCACCAGGCAAAAACTGTTTAGCTTCTTTAACTTAAGCAAGCTTGATGACTAATTATTCAATTAGGTCTTGATAGTAGTTCGCACAATCTTACTTCAATAAAACAACTTGGGCGTTGTATGGTTAAGCCTCTCGGGCAATTAGTATGAGTTAGCTTAACGTATCACTACGCTTCCACACCTCACCTATCAACGTTGTGGTCTCCAACAACCCTTATGTGTACTCAAGGTACAAGGGATGACTCATCTCTTGGCCGGCTTCCCGCTTAGATGCTTTCAGCGGTTATCCGTTCCCGACGTAGCTACCCAGCTATGCTCCTGGCGGAACAACTGGTTCACCAGTGGTCGGTCCATCCCGGTCCTCTCGTACTAGGGACAGCTCCTCTCAAAACTCCTGCGCCCACGGCAGATAGGGACCGAACTGTCTCACGACGTTCTAAACCCAGCTCGCGTACCGCTTTAATTGGCGAACAGCCAAACCCTTGGGACCTGCTCCAGCCCCAGGATGCGATGAGCCGACATCGAG
>JBBKWN010000045.1:0-6782 GCA_037968955.1 Rheinheimera sp.
TTATTATTCTTGTTTTTGTTTTTTTTACGTTTGAAAGAAAATAACGGCAATACTTTCAAGGGTCAAGGGTTGTTAGTGTTTTTACTCTAGACGTATCTGTGTGTCGTTTAGACGTCTAAACATAAAGACCTGAGTTAGATATACCGATTATTCGGCAAAAATGCAAGCTGACTTTTGGTGTATATCCCGCCAACCGTCGCTTGTAGCTGATCCGATGACTTTTGTAATAAAATTACGGTTTTTGCTGATATTGGCATTTAATATTGAAAAAAAGCCAACAAAAAAGCTGCCGAAGCAGCTTTTTTTAGTATGATTACCACGAGCGGTATGCGGTAGTTATGCGATAGTTATGCGAAGCCGGCATATTTTGCGCACAAGCCAGAACATTAAGCGCGGTAGCCATCCTTGATACCTTTTACCGTGACTGCAACTGCATCGTGCGCGTGTAAGGATTCGTAGTGATTAACCCGTAACCAAAAGTCATCAAACTCAGTGCGTTGATTGAGAGTATATTTCAACCGGCGTGCAGCGTCCTCACAGAACATTAAATTCTGACCGTTTAAGCGGGCAAACTCTTGTTCATCAGCGCGTTTCACCGCCGCTTGTACCGGGGTTTTTAATGAAGCTTCAATCGCGTCAATTAATGCCACTATTGGAAACTCGGTTTGCTGATGGTTAAGTTTGACTTTAATTTCCGCCACCGAGCGTTGGCTATGTGGGGTCGCGACAATCCCTTGGGTGGTGCCAAGCCAATCAACAACAAGTTCACTACTGATCTGGTTTTGACCGGCAAATTTTGCACTAAACGCCTCTTGGATCAGTTGTCTGGCCAAAGCCGCCGAACAAGGGCAGGTTGATGAATAGGGGACTTTAACGGCCAGTTCAACGGATAACTCTTTATCCACAAGCCGACCGGTGACGGTCACCGGATAGGCTTTCCAGCCTTGCTTTTCGGTAATCAGCGCTTTACGGCGCAAATGGAGATCAAAGTCAACCTTCACAAACGCTTGGTTGCTTAAGTCTTCATGGCTGCTGATAAAACCGTCTAATAATTCACAGAGGCTAGCATGACTTAAGCTGGACTCACGTGATAATTCGTCCAACAGCAAATACAACCTAGACATATGAATGCCTTTTGCTTTGGGGTCTTTTAAGTTTACAAAAGCTTCAACATGCGCACTAACCTGACGTGGCGCTTCACCGGCAATCGCCAGCATCAGTGGCACTTCAATATTGCTCATTCCAACCCAGTCCAGTACCCCTTCGGTGGTGGCACAAGAGTGGTTGGCTACATCTGGCATCGCTGTCGGCATGAATTCTCCAAGTCCGTCGATTGCATAAAAAAGGTTCAGCGCAGCTGGTGTTAATATTCAAAACCAAGTGGCTGGAATATCTCGCACTTCTGCTGGATAGCCGAAAAAGGGCTGCATTTTACCGCAGTTCACAAATTTGTCTTATGAAAAATTTGCGTTGAGGTCATCCATTTTTTCGAGTAATGCGCAAAATAAGCAAATACCCGATTAAAACACTCGGGTATTCTACGCTGTCAATTTACGAGGTGACAAGGGAAGTGGATCAATTCGTAGTGATACCCATGGTCAATTGTTACTTTGCAACAACCGGTATCATTTCAGTTTGATTTGGTTTCGAAGGTACCAAAAACGATGGCTTTTGTTGCTTTGACCAAAGCAACGCCTTTCGCAAATACACTATCTATCTGTAAATTATTTATATTAATCAATAGAATATCTGCATCTTTACCAGCAGCTATTCGACCTTTATGTTGCAAACCTAGTACATCAGCTGGCGATGAAGTAACAGCGGCAATGGCACTTGGTAATGGCACCTGATAGTCCAATACCGCACTTCGAACACTGACATAAAGTGAGCTGACTTTACCCACTTCCAAGCCAAGTAGCTGACCGGTTGGGCTAAAAATAGGCAAACTGGCATTGCCATCTGAGCTTAAGGTCAGCTGCGATATCAAAATTCCGTCTGCCAAGGCTAACGCCAGTGCTTGTGCCGCTGCGACTTCACCCTGTGCTAAATCATATGCCGTGGTGCTAGTGGTGAAATCAATAACACCCCCAGCTTTGGCAAATTGAAGTCCGGCGGCAAACACCGCCGGATTTCGATTGATGTGAGTTGGATAAAATTGCCGCAACGATATTTCGCTGTCGGCGACAGCACGATGTAACGGTTCTAGCAAGGACGCGCCGGCGCCAACATGCACACTGACAATACCCGCTTTGCCTGCCAACATGCCGCCGATCCGGGCTTGGGCGGCGACTTTACGCAGTTCAGTCGAAGTTGGTTGTGATGACCGATGATCACTAATGGCAATTTCACCAACACCAATAAATTTATCAATCAAAATCAAATCATCAGTCACCGAACCCATTAAGGTGCGACACGGCACTTGATAAGAGCCAGTGTAACAATAGGTCGATATCCCCTCGCTTTCTAACGCATGTGCTTTGGCGAGCAAATTGGTCAAGGTACGAGTGGTGGCGTCCGTCCCTAAAACACCAATCGCCGTGGTAACACCGCCAAGGGTAGCGTCAGTCAGCTGCATTTCTGGGGTGCGGCTGGCAAACCCAGCTTCACCGCCACCGCCAATAAAATGGACCAGTGAATCGACAAAGCCAGGGGTGAGATAAAAACCTGTAGCATCAATAATTTCAATCGGTAAATTACCGTTGCCAGTACTCAGATCGGCGCCAATGGCAACAATTCTATTGGCCGCCACCAACACGTCCTGAACCCCTAAATCTTCCGGAGCCAGCACATGCGCATTTTTAAATAACTTAATCGCTGTCATGCTGAACTCCTTATTGGTAGCCAATGGCTACAGCGAGCAGCACGGCAGAGCTTGCCAGTAATAAAAGCCACAATTGTAGCTTCCAAGCGAACTTCGCCCACAACATCCAATCCACCCGCACCACACCAAGGCAACCAATTAATGAGGCAGAAGTTGGAACAATACAATTGGTTAAGCCATCACCCAATTGAAAGGCCAGCACCGCTATCTGCCGTGATACACCGACTAAGTCTGACAATGGCGCCACCAGCGGCATCGTCAGCGCGGCTTGGCCTGAACCAGAGGTCACAAAAAAATTAAAAATGGATTGGAATATCAACATAAACCACGCAGAAAAATAGGCCGGCACCCCAGAGAAGCTATTGCCAGCGGCAAATAGCAGCGTATTGAGCACCGACGGCTTTGTCGGATCATCACCGCCAAGCAGCAACACAATCCCTTTGGCCATGCCAACAATCAGCGCGGCTGGCAGCAGCTCGGCGGCGCCTTGTTTAAATGCATCGGCGGCGCCATTCATCGTCATGCGCTGGCCAATAATGGCAACAATAGCGGTGGCAATACCCAGTGCAAAAAATTGGGTGGCGATTTCAGGAATATAATACCCGCGAGCGACTACCCCCCAAATTACCCAGCCGATCCCTGCTACAAACAAGCTTAAGATCAGCGCATCAAGCCAAGTAAAAGTACCTTGTTGCTGCGCCAGCTGTTGACCACGTAATTTCTGATCGGTAACAAAACTGACCGACAATTCCGGATTTGCTTTGATTTTATTCGCGTATTTCAAGGTGAAGATGATGCCAAATAGAGTAAATATCGCCCACAGCGCCATCCGATAGCCGGAGCCAGACATTAATGGAACGTCGGCAATACCTTGGGCAATTGCGACACTAAATGGGTTCATCCAACTGGTGGCAAAACCTATCTGAGTGGCAACGTAGGTCACTAACACTGTGGTGATCGCGTCATACCCTAATGCCAACATTAGCGGAAGCAGCACAATACAAAAAGCGATGGCCTCTTCGCCCATGCCAAAAACGGCCCCTCCGAGTGAAAACATAAAAAACATCAATGGAATAAATAAAAATTGCATATGTTGGGTGCGTTTAATCAACGCCAAAATACCGTTATTCACTGCCCCCGATTGCATAATGATGCCAAAAGCACCGCCGGTGAGCAGAATAAAGGCGATGACACCCACTGCCGCCCCCATTTTGTCGCCAGAGACCATGCCTTCAAAAGCGTAATTTAAAAAGCCGGTTTCGCCTTGCTCAGCAAATAATTTAACACCCTGCTCGGTATTGTCACTGTAATGAAAGCTACTGGGGTCAATCCGCGGTTTTTGTAGTTCACCTGCAGCGTTGGTTGCTGGCGGCAATAAACTGAAACTACCCGCAGGGATCACATAAGACGCCACTGCGGCTAGAATCATCACAAAAAATAAAATGACAAAAGCGTCAGGCATGGATACCGGGCTTTTATGAGCGGTAGACATAGATACAACCTGTATTAGTTAAATAAAAAGAAGAGGGGAGCTGGCTCCCCCGCGCATTTTAGAATTTGTAGCTTGCCTGTAGACGGTAATTCCGACCCAGAACATCATGATTCAGCAAATCAACATCTTTGTAGCGACCATAAACAAAAGGAGGATCTCGGTCGAGCAGATTATCGATGTTTAGTGTCACTGTCAGATGTTTATTCAATTCATAACCAAGGTTTGCATTCACTTTGGTCCATGCCGGGATGCGACGATCAACATCGATACCTTGCGCCGCCAGCCGGTCGATATCCGCCGGAGCAAGCAGGCTAATTTCATCCTGATAGTCACTGGTATAATTGATAGCAACCCCTGAAAACCATTGGTCGCCGTCCCATTTCAGTTTCAGATCCGCCAATATTTTCGGATAGCGGAAACTGCCAGCCAGTTGTTCCGTTGAAGAGAATACCCCTCGCTCACGACTGAAACTCATCAGTTTGGTGACATCTGCAGTGATACGGAAGCGGCCAACGCTACTGTTGATACTTTGGCTGTAGGTAACATCGATGCCTTTGGTCTGCTGATTGCCGGTGTTTTCCAGCAACAGAATGTGATCACGAAACAGCGGCAGACTGCGGGCCCGGCTATCGACTTGTTTCCAGTTGGCAAGGACTTGATCCAATGGTTGAATAAACCCAGATCCCAGGCCAAGTGCAGTACACATCTGTTGAGTGAACGAAATCCCGACTTTATCAGCCGGTACTAAACCACAGAAGCGTAAAGATGGGTCGTTCAGGGTTTTCAGCAACGTTGATTCGAGATCGGTGCCGATGGTTTTTTCGTGATCAAATTGCCAGTAGTCGGCGGTAAAGGTTGCAGTCTCGGTGAGGCTCCAGGCAAAGCCTGCACTGATGGATTTTGCTTCTTCAGCCTGCAGGTCTTTGTTGCCAAACTCTAGGGTATTTGGCGTAATTTCACCGCCAATGTCACCACCACAATATATTGCCGCAAATTCCGGTAGGCAGCGAGCGGTGGTACTGGTGGTTCTTAGTTCTACACCCCCTTGAGTCAGCGAAGGGGCCCGAAATGAGGTCGCAGCTGAACCACGGAAAACCAGCTCGTCGGTAGGACGCCAGGTCAGTCCAATCTTTGGATTAAAGCTGCTTCCAAAGTCGTCATATTTGTCAAAACGGCCGGCCAATTGTAAATCTAGCCCTGTGGTTAAGGGGACAAATAATTCAGCAAAAACCGCGGCTTGAACACGATCTGCTTTGGCTTTACTGGAGCCAAAACCGATGACGTCAACCAGATAATTACGATCAAAGCGAGATTGAGCAATTAAATCAGGGCTGTCCGTCAGTTTTTCCTGACGGAATTCGGCACCAAATGCTGAAGCCACCTCGCCTGCAGGTAGCTCAAGTAAGTCGCCATTGAGTCGCAAATCAATGCCAAGCACCTCTGATGTACCTGCACGTCGCGGCGATTCGCCAATTAACGCCAGCACCTGCTCATTGCCACTTTGCCCGCCAAATGGGTTAAACCACAGGCCTCCAGTGGCTGGAGAGCAATTGGTGTTGCCACTACTACAAAGTTCGCCAAAGAGTGCCGCATTAAATTTATACCGATTATAAATACCACTAGTCGCTATTTGTTTGGATTCACTGCGAGAATAAGTCGCTGCGGTTTCCCATTCGAAATCGCCAACTTCGCCCTGTAAGCCACTGACTAACCGATACGCTGTTGTGGTGTTATCAATTTGTCGAGGTGCTAGGAAACGACCTCGAATTTCAGCAACCTGGACCCGTGTCTGGCCATTCGGACTGGTGGTGCGGATAGGATAAATCAGGCTAGCAAGTTCATCGTTATTTTGAATAAACGGGTTGTTGTAAGCGGCATACAACCAATTACTTTGATCTTGCAGATTGGTGAAGTTGGCCGGAGTGCTTTGCGCCATCGATTCGGTTTGGCTGGCAAATAACTCGTTAAACCAGCGAATGTTGCCCGCGTTTAAGTTATACATCAAACCACCCGATACAGATTTTAACGCCGGAATAAGTAACAGGTCTTTATTCGGGTTATAACCGCAAGCAGTGTCGCCATAAACCGGATCAGTCACAATTTTTAAATCGCTCGGACAGGCAGGATCGGCAAAACCTACGAATTCTCCGCTGGTTGGGTCCTGAAAGTCTGAGGTGGTGTAGCGCACACTGGCATATTGACCGCGAGTAGACAAAGACCAGGTTTCCGCAGTTTGTGCCCGGTCGCTATAGGCGAAATCTTTACGGTCATATAGATCAAGGAAGGCAGTCAGACTGGAGTTGTCGTCTGATGTACCCCAAATTAAGTTTAAGCCGGTTTTCCCTTCGTCAGAGCTGGCGGTCGAGTTGCCATAATTGACATTTATTTCGGCGCCATCAAAGTCTTTTTTCAGCACATAGTTGATCACGCCAGCAACCGCATCGGCGCCATAAATAGCCGAAGCGCCGG